>JAPVWS010000117.1 GCA_027493295.1 Candidatus Versatilivorator vitaminiformans
GAAGCGACCTGGCCTTGGGCGGACGCCCGTGACAGGCTGCCGGGAGCCGGTGGCCGATCCGCAAGATAGATCCGCTTTACGGTCAGATTGCCGTTGAAATCCAGGAAAATGCGGCTCAACCGGTCCTGGCTGGAAGAGAACTTGAGGGTGGCGGCGGCTTGCAATTCCTGCTGCGACGGTCGCAGCTCGACTGAGACGTCATACTCTTCAACGTCGATGGAGGGGCCCTGGTCGATCTGCTGGGCCGGCAGGGGAGCGGAGCCGGCCGGCAGCACCACCAGGAGAGCGAGAGCCCACGGGCAGGATCTATTGAACCATTCTGACATCAGCAATTCTCCAGTCGTTCGGGACAGGGTCAACCTTCCAAACGGTTAGGACGAAAATCGGTCCGATGCTGTTGTCTCCACCAACCTGAAAATCCAGGCAACCGGCCAGATCGACCCGGACTGGTGTTCTGTCTCATGCCCCTTTCGGCCCCGCTTCCATCCAGGAAGCAATGTACTCGGCAGCCCTCGAGATGGCACCTCCCCGTCCCAGCATTTCCCTGACCCCGGACAGCGCCATTCTAGCACGCGCGGAACCACCGGATTCGGTGAGAAACTTCCGCATCTCGGCATAGAGACGGTCGTCGGTAAACTCCTGCTGATAGAGCTCGGGAATGATCTCGCGGCCGGCAATCAGGTTGACCAGGCTGTAGAAGGGCACATCTATCAGATACTGGCCGACAATCCAGCTCGGAATCGAGATTCGGAAAACCGCTATCAGCGGAGTTCCCAGCAGGGCGGCCTCCAGGGTGGCCGTGCCGCTGGAAACCACCGCCAGATCGGAATGGCCCACGCTGTTGTAGGTGTCGTTCTCAACCAGCGATGCCGAGAGCCCGGGGGCCTCGTCCCGGATTAGCCCGCGGACCAGTGGGGCATGCGAGGGGGCGGCCAACGGTACCAGAAACTGAGCCGACTGCTCCCACTGGAGCCGCCGCGCCGTGCGGGCCATGGCCGGCAGATTGAACCGGATTTCCCTGAATCGGCTGCCTGGAAGCAGGCTGATGGTCAGGCGGTCCTCGGCCAAACCGAGTGAGCGCAGGAACTGAGCCCGCGAGCAGGAAGTCTTCACCCGGTCCACCAGCGGGTGACCAACGTATTCCACCTGCATCCCGTATCGCCGGTAAAAGTCCGCCTCGAAGGGCAGAATGACGATCATTCGGTCCACCCATCGTCGAAGGGCATGCACCCGGCGCTTCCGCCAGGCCCAGATCTGGGGGCTGATGAAGTAAAAAACGCCTATACCCTGTCGCTTGAGCCGTCTGGCCAAGGGGAGGTTGAAGTCCGGAAAGTCGACCAGAATGGCCCAGCGGGGCTTCTTCTGCCTGGCGGCAGCCTCCAGTTGTCGCAGGGCGGCGAAAAACCGGCCCAAATGGGAAACGGCCTCGAAAGGCCCCAGCACGCTCAGTTGCCGGTTGTCTACCAGGATGTCCATCCCCGCCTGCCGCAGAGCCGGGCCGCCGCACCCGAAGAAGGCAGGTCCGGAGGCGCCCAGCCTGGTTCCGAGAGCCTCGACCAGCTCGGCCGCATACATGTCTCCGGAAGCCTCGCCCGCCACCACCAGAATGGGTGCTGCCGGCTCCTGTGGAACCGATTTCATGAGAAACGCCCTCCCCCGCCTAATAGGGCGACACCTCCCCCGGCGGGCGGGTCTTCCAGCGGCGGTGAACCCAGAGCCATTGATCCGGGTGTTGCTTGACCAGGCCTTCCAGGATCTTGTTGAAGCGGGCCGTGTTCTCCACGATGTCGGCACGGGTGTCGCCCGTCTGGACGATCTCGACCGGCGGCTCAAAGTGGAGTCGATGGATCTCGCGGGTGCTGTCCCAGATGAGCACGCCTGGAATGACTGTGGCCCCCGTTCGCAATGCCAGGGCGGCCAGGACCGTGGTGGTGCAGGCCGGCAGGCCGAAGTAATCCACAAAGACCCCCGCGTCGCGGGTGGTGTTCTGATCGATCAGGATGCCGACCCCTTCGTTCCGTTTCAGGGTCCTGAGCATTTCCCTCAAGGAGTCTTTCTTTCGAATAACCTGATTGCCGGAAGCAGTTCGGTAGGCGTTGACCAGACGGTCCACGTAGGGATTGTCGATTGGCCGGACCACGAATTTCAGCGGGTGGCCATAGAGCGCATGGGCAAAGGGACACAGCTCCCAGGCTCCGTAGTGTGCAGTCAGAAAAAGGGTGCCGTTGCCCCGGCGAAGAGACTCGGCGAAATGGTCGAAGCCGTCATAGACCACCACCCGGGAAATATTGTCACGGTTGAGCCTGGGCAGCCTTGCAAATTCGACCAGCAATCTTCCAAAGTTCTGAAAGACTCCCCGGACTACGGCCCGGGTCTGTTCGGAGGTCCAGTCGGGAAAGGCCAGGTTCAGGTTTCGGGTGGCGGTGCGGCGGAGATGGCCCAGGCTCCGATGGGCCAGGTTGGCAACTCCCCGGGCCAGACACAGGGAGACCCGACGGGGGAGAGTGCCGAAGATACCAAGCAAGAGCTGGGCCGCCAGGTACTCTGCCCTCAGTCGAATCCAGACTAGCAGGGAGGGACGATTGCTGATGAGGTTGCTCCTTGGGAGTCGTCCGACGCCTCTCGAAACCGGCGCGTCGTTTCAGGAGGGCGCCGGCAGCGGGCGCGCCTCGCCCCCGGTGACACGTGCGGGCTAACCCACCACCTCCAGGCTGCGCGTCTTGATCAGGCAGGTCACCTGCGAGCCCGGTTGAAGCCCGAGGTCACGCACTGCAGCGGGGGTCACCTCGGCCCACAGGATCTGACCCACATCCACCGCTACGAAAAATCCGCCCGCCAACTCCAGCATGCGGCTGACCTCCCCCCGAACATGGTTTCGGGTGCTGAGCCCCTGGACATCCTCAAGGC
>JAPVWS010000118.1 GCA_027493295.1 Candidatus Versatilivorator vitaminiformans
TGATCCCAGTCCGTGTGGTAGAGCTGGACGAAACGCACGCCCCGCTCCACCAGACGGCGAGCCAGAATGCAATTGTTGGCGAACGACTTGGCGCCGGGTGTGGCCCCATACATTTTGAGCGTGGCTTCGGGCTCGGTGGAGAAGTCAATCAGTTCGGGACCACTGGCCTGCATGCGGTGAGCCATCTCGTAAGCCGAGATCCTGGTGGAAATCTCCGGGTCTCCGACCTGACGCAATCGCATTTGGTTCAGATCGAGGATGGCATCGATGGTCGCCTGTTGTTGCGCCGGCCGGAATCCCGGGGGGGAGGACAGATTCAGGATTGGGTCGCCCCCGCTGCGGAAGGGCACTCCCTGATGCGCCGTGGGCAGGAACCCGCTGGACCAGTTCAGCGCGCCGCCGCGCGGCCCTCGCCGACCGGACTGCAGCACCACGAATCCCGGCAGGTCCTTGGACTCGCTACCGATGCCATAGCTGATCCAGGAACCCATGCTGGGATGACCGAAGATCGGAGTGCCGGTGTTCATCATCACCTTGGCCGGCGCGTGGTTGAAGTTGTCGGTGTGGACCGATTGGATGAAGGAAAGGTCGTCGACCACGCCGGCCGTGTGCGGGAGGCACTCCGACACCCATGCACCCGACTGGCCGTAGCGCTTGAAGGTCCGGTTGACGCCCAGCAGCTTGGGCGGATCCTTGGCGAAGCTGTCCATGAAGGCGAAGCGCTTGCCTTGCATCCAGGAGGGGGGAATGGGTTGGCCGTTCAACTTCTGCAGTTCGGGTTTGGGTTCCCACAATTCGAACTGGCTCGGTCCGCCGGCCATGAACAGGTAGATGACGTTCCTGGCTTTGGGTGCGACGTGCAGTTTTTCGAGGGCGGGTCCCTTCGTTGCCGATCCGAACAGTGAGTCCCCCGCGAAAAGGGCAGTCAACGCCGTCTTGCCGAGACCCACGCCGCATCGCTCGAAGAAATGACGGCGAGTGATGGTGTGGAGAACTCGATTTTCCAGGTCTTCGGGTTGCATCATGGCCTCGTAATGAACTCGTCCAGGTTGAGCAGGATGCGGGAAGCAGCCACCCAGGAGGCCAGCGCGGGAGCATGGTCGCTCCCGGCGGTTTCGCCGGTGACCTGGTGGGCTTCAATGGGGCGAGTGCCGAAGTCGTCGCGCATGTGGGTCAGGAACGATTGCAGCCGTCCCTCTTCTTCCGCATTCGGGAGTCGAGCCAACGAGCGCTCGAAAGCGTAGCGGATGCGCTGGGACCGGGTTGAGCCACCCCGTGCGACCGTAATCCGGGCAAGGGCTCGCGAAAACTCTGTCTGGGTCTGATCGTTGAGAAGAGTCAGTGCCTGCAGTGGTGTGTTGGAGCGGTTGCGGCGTGTCTCGGTAGACTGAGCGTTGGGGGCGTCGAAGGTGGTCAAGCCCGGAAAAGCAGCCGAGCGACGAAAGAAGGTGTACATGCCGCGGCGGTAGCGGTTGGGTCCCTCTTCGGTCTTCCACTTGCGGTTGACCTGGGTGAACTGACCCGACCCTTCGGGTTGAGGGGGGAATACACTCGGGCCTCCAAGGGTGGAAACCAGCAGGCCGGACGTGGCCAGGGCGGCATCCCGGATTATCTCGGCCTCCAGGCGCAGGCGGTTCTGCCGGGCCAGAAGCCGGTTTCCCGGGTCGACTTCCGACAACTCGGGCCGCGCCTCCGATGACTGCCGGTAGGTCGCCGAGGTGACGATCAGGCGGTGCATCGCCTTCACGTTCCAATCCCGGCGAACAAACTCCGAGGCCAGCCAGTCCAGCAGCCGCGGATGGCTGGGCGGCGTTCCCTGCGACCCGAAGTCGGCCTCGGTTTCGACCAACCCCAAACCGAAGTAGCGTTGCCACATGCGGTTGACCGTCACCCTGGCCGTCAGCGGATTGTCCGGTGACACCAGCCAGCGTGCCAGATCGAGGCGGTTGAGTTTCCGGCCGCCGGTCAGTCCGGGAAGAACGTCGGGAGTGCCCGGGTCAACCGTCTCTCCTCTCTGGGTAAAGTCACCGGAGAGGTGGATGTATGCGGTACGGGGCTCGGGCAACTCCCGCATGATCAGGGCTGCATCGAGCGTGGGTTCGGCCTCTTGAAGGGTTCGCAGCCCCTCCCGGCGGGCCTGCCAGGCAGGGTCTTGCGCAAAAAAGAAGAGGTCCAGCACGCGTCTTTGGTAGATGTTTCGCCGCTTCGGCAGAATCTCGAGGGATTCCCGGATTTGCGGCGCGATCGAGGCCCGCACCTCCGGGGGAAGTCCTTCTTCCCAGTTGTCCAGGGTTTCTTCCAGCTTGATCTGGTAATCCTTCAACTCCTTCTCCAGGATCGATCTCTGCTGTCGTAGCGCTTCCCGTCGCGCGAACTCTTCGGGCTTCCCGAACTCGAGCATCGGGTCCAGCTTGCGCTGGTTTTTTTGCTCGACGGAGACTTCACCCCCCAGCTCGTCGATGTTGTTGAAGAAGGCATAGAGTCGGTAGAAGTCCTTCTGCGAGATCGGGTCGAACTTGTGGTCGTGGCAGCGGGCGCATCCCACCGTCAGTCCCAGGAATGCCTCACCGGTGGTGCTGACCCGGTCCACCACGGCTTCCACGCGGTATTGCTCGAAGTCGATGCCACCTTCTTCGTTGATCATGGTGTTGCGGTGAAAGCCCGTGGCGACCAGTTGATTCCGGGTCGGATCGGGCAGGAGGTCACCGGCAAGCTGCTCCGTCACGAAGCGGTCGAAGGGCATGTCCTGGTTGAGCGCGTTGATCACCCAATCGCGGTATTTCCACATGGGACGGTTACCATCGCTGGAGTAACCGTTGGAGTCGGCGTAGCGAGCGATGTCGAGCCAGTGGCGTCCCCAACGCTCTCCGAAATGGGGAGAATCCAGCAAACGGTTCACCAGGCGCTCGTAGGCGCCGGGCCCGGTATCGGCCAGGAACTCCGCAATTTCCCGGGGAGTCGGCGGCAGGCCGATTAGATCGAGGCTGACCCGGCGAATGAGCGTCCGCCGATCGGCTTCGGGCGAAGGCGAAAGTCGACCGGCTTCCAGCCGGGCCAGCACGAAGCGGTCAATGGGGCTGCGGACCCATTCTCCGTCCTTCACCGGGGGAGGCTCGTCCTGTCTTGGCGGTTGAAAGGCCCAATGGGAAGGCCCGGCGCGTTGGGTGTCCTCTCCAGCCGCCACGCCCCAGGGAGCTCCGGTCTGGATCCAACGGGTCAACACCGCCACCTCGCGGCTCTGCAACGGTCCGGCCGGCGGCATCTTCAGCTCGCCCGTTTGGCGGAGGGCCTGAACCAGAAGGCTGCGGCCCGGCTCCCCGGGGACAACGGCAGCGCCACGCTCGCCACCCAGCAAGGCCGACTCGCGTGACTCCAGAGAAAGCCCGCTCATTTTGGTCTGATTGTTATGACAGCTCAGGCAATGCCTGGCGAGCAGAGGCCGGACATTCTCCTCAAAGAATCGCATTTCCTCCAGGTTCGACTGAGCGCCGACGAACCGGGGCGCCGTCAGACACAGCACCATCAGAGCAAGCCGAAACAGCATCGATCGGGGTGTCTTGTGCACAGTCATTGCCTCAACGATGCGTGGGGCGCCGCTGTCGGTTATCGGGCCCCAGCCTGCAGGACGGATCATACGAGAGTGAAACAAGGGATTCATATTGGCTATCGCGAGCAGGTGCCACGTCCCATTAAACCGGTTTTCTATCTATTGAACATCGATGCACAGGATGCACAGGATTAACAGGACGAGAGCTTCCTGCACGAAAAGCCGGCTCGGGCGATAATCCGGTGCGGATTCGCGGATGTCCAGGACTGCAAGCCCGCCGTCTCCAGAAAAAATCCTGTGCATCGATGTTAATAATTCCTGTAAATCACGATGCGATGGGAAGCGCCCCCTACTGGCTTCGCCGCGGTCCTTGTTGCCCCTTCGTGGACGAATCTTTTTTGTGCCTTGCGTCCTTCGTTGACCCCCGTTTAGACCTTTAGCGCATCCCTCTTGAGCCTTCTCCAACCCCTTGGTGGCCCTTCGTAGTCCTTCGTGTAACTTCGTGGATCACTCCTTTTTTTCTGTTGTTTCAGGCAAGCGACCGAAGTCATACCGACAACCCCCGGGACTCAAGAGTTGCTCTCGGAGTTCCCCGGGCACCGTAGATTGTCGTTGAATCTTGCAAGGGTGCATTATACACCCCACCGGCACGGGTCACACCGTCGACTTCCCATCTTTGACTCCCCAATGCAGAGCGGCAATCCCGCCACTGAGATTGCGGAAGGAGACCTCGGCGAAACCCGCCTCCTTCATCAGTCGGCAGAGTCGGGCCTGATCGGGAAAGTCCTGCACCGAGTCGTGCAGATATCGATAAGCGGTGCCGTGCCCGGAGATGCCCTGGCCGATCCTGGGCAGAATCCACAGGAAGTAAAGCTGGAAGAGCCTGTTGAAGAGTGGAAGCGTGGGCCGTGAGAATTCCAGAACCACGATCCGGCCCTCGGGCTTCAGCACTCTCCACATCTCTCCCAGCCCCTCACTCCAGCTTTCCAGGTTGCGGAGCCCGAACGCCACGGCCAGTCCGTCAAAGGTGTTGGTCGGGAAGGGCAGCCTCAGAGCATCGGCTTCCAGGAGCTGGGCGCGCTGCTGCAGTCTCCTCTTGGCAAGTTTCTCGCGGCCCAGCTTAAGCATGGGGTGACTGAAGTCCGAACCCACGATTCGAGCCGATCCCTGTTTGGCCATTTCCACGAGCAGGTCTCCGGTGCCGCAGCAGAGGTCCAGGCACAGGGCCTGCCGGTCCTCCAGCGGGTCGGCCAGCAGGGAGGCCGCCTGGCGGCGCCAGCTCCGGTCCACGTTGAGAGACAGCAGGTGGTTCAACAGATCGTAGCGACGGGCGATCGAGGAGAACATCTGGCGGATCTGACTGGCTTGTGGACTCAACATGTAGGGAGCCCGCATCTCTCACCAGGCCGCTGAATACATCTTGGAGCGCCGTTGGTATTCAGCACTTGATCGAATCGATTGTGAGTTCTTGCGAAACCAGACGGCGCTGGGCGTGCCCTGGCTGGTTCTTCTCCCCTCAGCGCGCACATGCTCGCTCGACCGTAGTAGCCGCTACGCTCTTCGCTCGCGAGCACTCGCTGAGGGGAAATTACCTGCGCCATGATCACGCCCCCTGGTGAGAAATGCGGTCTCGGCGAGACTGGCGCAGGTATTCCCGGACGACCGCTTCCACGACTTCGAGTGGGGTGTCCTCCACAATCTCCACTTCGCCAATGCGTCGGGGCAGCACGAATCGAAGACGGTGGTCGGTAAATTTCTTGTCGGAGCGCATATGGTGGTGGATCGATTTCCAGGTGAGGTTTCCCAACGGGGGAAGTGGGGAGAGCCGTCTCAGGTCCGATTGGATGGTTTCAGCCTCGGTCGGATCGATCTTGTCCAGTTGCAACGCGATCCGGGTGGCCAGGATCATTCCGTGGCCGATGGCCTGACCGTGGGTGAACCGCCTGTAGCGGGTGGCCGCCTCGATGGCATGTCCGAGGGTGTGGCCGAAATTGAGCACCATGCGGGCCTGGCTTTCCCGTTCGTCCCCGGAGACGACGGCAGCCTTGATTTCGACGCAGCGGACGATCATTCCGGCCAGTCCGGCTCTGTCCCGGCCAGGATAGCTCCGGTGCTGCCGAACCACCTGGTCGTAGAGCTTGCGGTCGGCAATCACGCCGTACTTGATGGCTTCGAAGAGTCCCGAGTCCAGTTCCCGGCGGGGCAGCGTGAGAAGCAGTTCCGGGTCGACCAGGACGGCCCGGGGCTGATAAAAGGCGCCCACGAGGTTTTTCCCCTTGCTGAGATTGACCCCGGTCTTGCCTCCGATGGCGCTGTCGATCTGGGCCACCAGAGTGGTGGGAACCTGAATGCAGGGCAATCCGCGCAGATAGCTGGCGGCCGCGAATCCGGCCACGTCCCCAACCACGCCTCCCCCCAGCGCGACCACGGGGGTGCGGCGGTTGACACCCAGCCCGGCCAGTCTCTTGTAGATCGATTCCAGCGTGGACAAGGTCTTGAAGCGTTCCCCATCCGGAATCTCCAGGACCTCGTGAGGCAATTCCGCCTCGGTTAACGACCGCTGCAGCGCCTCTCCATGCAAGTCCAGGATTCGCCGGCTTGAAATCACCACCAGCCTGGTTGCAGATCGCCAGGGATGGAGAAGGCTCCCGACCTTGGTCAGCAGGCCGTTCTCGATGTAGATCCGATACCCTCTATCGGCCAGGTTCAGGGGTACGATCTTCATGATGAAATTCCCGTGGAGCCGTTCCCGGGCGGGACGGGTCCCGGTCCGGCCGGCACCGCGATTCTCGGACCTCGGCTCCCCGGTTGCTCGGTCGGGTTGCCCCCCCGCTCAGGAGGGAGGCTTCCCGGCGGCCTCCCACTTGAGGTATCGCCTGAGATCGTTGCGAATCGAATTGACAATCAGAGCCAGGATGCCGGCGTCATCCAGGAATCCTATGCCCGGGATCACATCGGGAGAGATGTCGATCGGGTTCAGGAAATAAAGGATCCCCGCCAGCGCCAGCACGAGCGATTTCCAGGGGAGAGGCCGGTACTTTCCACTGGACCAAGCCGCAACCAGCCGGCAGAGAGCCAGGAGGTCGACCCAGACCATGAGCAGCCAGCGTTTGTTCCGGTAGGCCTTGGTCAGGGCGTCTTGCACCAGCCGCCCCACGCGGCTCCGATCGGAGGCGACCTTCCCGGCTTCTGTCCGGGCAGTTTCGAAGCTGCGCGAGTCACCCATCGCCACTCCATTCCCCAGGCGGGCCCGACCGGGTCCTGTGCTACAATCGCTGGCGACCCTCCTGAGGCCTCATGTCTGCAGCAGGATTTTACCACCGGGCGTCGTGGCTTTCCTAAACCGTGGCCGAAAAGCTCTGACCGAGTCATCCTACCGGCTCCTCCGGGAGCGCATGGTGGAGGAACAGATCCTGGTGCGGGGAGTCACCAGTCCCGGGGTTCTCCAGGTCATGCGGGAGGTTCCTCGCCACTGTTTCGTGCCGGCTGCGCACCGCGAACAGGCTTATGAAGACCGCCCCCTGCCCATTGGCAACCAACAGACGATTTCTCAGCCCTACATCGTGGCGCTGATGACCGATCTGGCTCAGGTGGACCGGGAGGCGGTCGTTCTGGAGGTCGGAGCCGGATCGGGTTACCAGGCCGCCGTCCTGGCGCGGCTTGCCCGGCAGGTGTTTGCCCTGGAGCACTTGGCTCCATTGGCGTCCCGGGCCGGAAGTCGCCTGAAGGAGTTGAATATTCACAATGTGAAAGTCGGAATCGGAGACGGCTATCTGGGCTGGCCCGAGCACCAGCCCTATGACGCGATCCTGGCTTCGGCAGCGATCGATCACGTGCCTCAGGCCCTGTTGGATCAGTTGAAACCCGAGGGGCGGATCGTGCTTCCACTGGCCAGAGGCTTCGACTCTCAAGTGCTGGTGGTGGTTCGAAAGAGTCGGGGCGGGAGGAAAATGGAGCGGGAAGTCATTCCGGTTCGCTTCGTTCCCTTCGTCAGATCGGGAAGGTCGGAGTAGCTGGGTGGGTTGACCGGCGCCGGGGCAACCGCTCCAGGGAAGGGCTTGCCGGCATTGGAGAAATCTCGGTTCTCGAGGCTGGTTTGCGCCGAAAGCGAGCTGGATGGGAGGGATGTCCATGAGGAGAAAACCGACGTCGATCAGGATAGGAATGCTGCTGACCCTTGGACTACTGCTCCTGGGTATGGCCGAGTCGGGAGTGCCGCAGGGAGCGACTGAAGAAGATGATGCCATCGAGTCTCTGCGGTATCGGGCTGCGCGGGGAGACGTCAGCGCCCAGATGGAGCTGGCCAACAGGTACGATCTGGGTGACGGCGTGCCGCGGGACGAGATAGAGGCTGCCAAATGGATTCGCCGCGCCGCCGAGAAAGGAGACGTTACCGCCCAGATGAAGCTCGGCACCCTTTACGACCTGGGTCGCGGCGTTTTGAGGGACCTGAAGGAAGCCAGCAAATGGGTGCGACGGGCCGCCGAGCAGGGGAGTCCTGCCGGTCAACTGGCCCTGGCCATGATGTACACGGAGGGCAGGGGAGTGCGCCGTGACCGGAAGGAAGCCGTCAAGTGGTATCGGTACGCGGCCGAGCAGGGTGAGACCAGCGCCCAGCACGCCCTCGGCCTCATCTACAGTGTCGGCATCGGGGTGCCCAGGGACAGGATGGAAGCCTACAAGTGGTGGAGCCTGGCAGCTTCCCGTTGGGAGTCGTTCGGACGGGACCGGGATGAATTGGCCGGGATGATGAAGCCGTCCGAGCTGGTGGAGGCCCAGCGGCGGGCACTGGAGTGGAGGCCCAAGAGTTGGGAGGAGTTGAAGGAAGAGGGGACGAAACGGCAGCCGTGAAATACAAGATCACCCTGGTTCCCGGAGACGGCATCGGGCCGGAAGTCACTACCGCCACCACCAAGGTGGTCGAGGCGGCCGGCGTCGACGTGGAGTGGGAAGTCATCGATGCAGGGGCGGTGGCCCTGGAGCGCCACGGAGCCTACCTGCCCGACAGCCTGCTGGAGTCCATTCGCCGCAACGGCGTGGCCCTGAAGGGGCCGGTGACCACGCCCATCGGCGGCGGATTCACCAGCATCAACGTCACTTTGCGACAACAGTTGTGCCTCTACGCCAACTTTCGTCCCATCCGAAACCTGCCCGAAGTCAAGACGCGGTTCGGGGATGTGGACCTGGTGGTCATCCGGGAGAACACGGAAGACCTCTATTCCGGCCTCGAGCATGTGGTGGTGCCCGGCGTGGTGGAAAGCCTGAAGATCATTACGGCCGACGCCTCAACCCGTATCGCCAGATTCGCCTTCGACTTCGCCCGCCGGAAGCGGCGCAAGCGGGTAACCGCCGTCCACAAGGCAAACATCATGAAACTGAGCGACGGCCTCTTCCTGGAGTGTGTCCGGGAGGTGGCCGGGCTCTATCCCGAAATCGAGTATGAGGAATCGATTGTCGACAACACCTGCATGCAGCTGGTGCTGGATCCCCAACAGTTCGATGTCCTCCTTCTGGAGAACCTGTATGGCGACATTGTGAGCGATCTGGGCGCCGGGCTGGTGGGCGGGCTGGGCCTGGTCCCCGGCGCCAACCTGGGTGAGGATTGCGCCGTTTTCGAGCCGGTTCACGGAAGCGCTCCTTCGATTGCAGGCAAAAACCTGGCCAATCCGACGGCCATGATCCTCTCGGCGGTGCTCCTGTTCCGGCATTTGGGCGAGTTCGAAAAGGCGCAGCGGGTGCTCTCTGCCGTTGAGGCGGTTTACCGCGGGGGAGAGGCCTTGACCTCAGACCTTGGGGGAAAGGCCACCACCACCGAATTCACCGAGGCGGTAGTGCAGCATCTGGTCAATTGAGGGGCCCGTGCCGGGACGGCCGAGGGGATGGACGAGGCGCCACGGCGGAAACATCGGGGACGCGCATTCGGGCTTGAGTCAGGACTTTTCGCTTCCTTCTTTGGGCTTCTCCACGGCGCCTGACTGGCTGTCACTCCCGCTGATTCCCTTCTTGAAGGAAACGATACCCTCTGCCAGGGATTTTCCCAGAGACGGGAGTTTCTTGGGGCCAAACACCAGCAGCGCAATGACCACGATGATGACCATCTCGGTGATTCCGACGGGGCCTAACATGATTCGCCTCCTCCCTGGGAAAGCCCTTTAGCCAACCCGTTTGGGTTGGGCCGTGCTTGCTACGGAAGTATAGCTCCCCTTCGCTCCCTGCTCACTTCAGATTGACCCGAACGCCGAAGCCTTCCAATTGCTTGGTCTGGCCGCGGGCGGTGTCGGTGCTCAAGGGGTTCCCGGCCAGATAGAGCCGCAGGTAGGGAGCAAATCGTTTCTCGCCCTCGAAATCCTTCTTGCTCATGGCCACCAGCTTGCCGAGGTCGCTGATCCGGTTGTTGTTGAGAATCAGGTAGCGGAGCTCGGTCAACGGCTCCAGTGGGGACAGGTCGGTGATCCGGTTGTCGGTCAGGTCCAGCGAGGAGAGGAAGCGCAACTGGCCGAGCGGCTTGAGGTCCGAGACCTGATTGCCGGCGAGGTAAAGCGACCAGAGCTTGTGCAAGCCCGCCACGGCGCTGATCTCACTGATTCGATTGTGGGAGAGGTATAGGGAATTGAGGGCGGTCAAGCCCTTGATCGGGGTCAGATCCGAAACTTGATTGCTTTCCAGTTGCAGATATTGCAGCTTGATCAGTCCCGCCAGCGGTTGGATGTCTTCAATCCGGTTCCCCGAAAGGTCGATGGTTTGAATGCCTTTCAAGTCCTTCAAGGGACCGAGGTCGCTGATCTGGTTGTTGGCCAGGTCCAGGGCAGCCAGGTTCAGACATTTCTCCAGGCCCTTCAGATCCTGAATCTCGGCCCCACGGACTTTCAGCGTGGACAGGCGTTCCAGATCCTCCCGGGTGAGGGCCTCGGTAGCGAACACCGCCTTCTTGACGGCGGCTTCCAGCGTCTTGTCGGCAAAGGCGGAGCCGGCGTCCTCAGCCGTCAGAGTTCCGGTACCGGCGAACAGCAGCAATGCGGTGGCGAGTGTTGGTTGAAACCATCTGTTCATGCGAACCTCCAGGGCGTTCACCTGCGATGCCGGTTGGACCGGAGTGCAAGTCTAATCCCAATCCACCCTCCCCGCAAGTCTTCCGGCGCCGTCCCGAATCGCTGATGTCCTGTCTCAGTCGGTTTTCAGAACTGCCAGGAAGGCCTCCTGCGGGATGTCCACCCTGCCCACCCGCTTCATGCGGCGTTTGCCTTCCTTCTGGCGTTCCAGCAGCTTGCGCTTTCGGGTGATGTCCCCGCCGTAGCACTTGGCGGTGACGTTCTTCTTCATGGCCCGCACCGTTTCCCGGGCAATCACCTTGCTGCCGATGGCAGCCTGGATGGGTACCTCGAACATCTGTCGGGGAATCAGCGACTTCATCTTTTCCACCAGGGCGCGGCCGCGGCCGTGAGCCTTGTCGCGATGGACGATGACCGACAGGGCGTCCACCGTCTCGCCACCTACCAGTATGTCGAGCTTGACCAGGGGAGATGTCCAGTGACCGGAGAGTTGGTAGTCCCAGGAGGCATAGCCGCGGGAAGCGGACTTGAGTCGATCGTAGAAATCCATCACGATTTCGTTGAGAGGGAGATCGTAGGTGATCAGGACCCTGGTCGGCGTCAAGTAGTCCAGGGATTTCTGGACGCCTCGCTTTTCTTCCAGCAGTCTCAGCAGCGGCCCTACATATTGGTGATGGGTCATGATCATGGAAGTCACCACCGGTTCCTCGATCTTGTCGACCTGGGAGGGGGGCGGCAGCCGGGTGGGGTTGTCC
>JAPVWS010000119.1 GCA_027493295.1 Candidatus Versatilivorator vitaminiformans
CGAGAGTTTCTACATCGCCAGCCTGTCGGCCGCCACCGTGGTCTACAAGGGCCTCCTGACCGCTCCCCAGATCCCGGCTTTCTATCGGGATCTGGCCGATCCTGCAGTGAAGAGCGCCCTGTGTCTGGTCCACTCGCGCTTCAGCACCAACACCTTCCCTTCCTGGAAGCTGGCCCATCCTTACCGCTACCTGGCCCACAACGGAGAGATCAACACCCTTTGCGGCAACCGCAACTGGATGCGGGCCCGTTCCAAGACGCTCTCCTCGGATCTCTTCGGGGAAGACCTTCCCAAGATTTTCCCGTTGGTGTCCGATACGGCCAGCGACAGCGCCACCATCGACAACGCCCTGCAGTTCCTGGTCCAAGGCGGCCGCTCGCTGGCCCACTCGGTGGTGATGCTGATCCCCGAGGCCTGGAACAAGGACATTCGCATGGACCCCGACAAGCGGGGTTTCTACGAGTACCATTCCTGTCTGATGGAGCCCTGGGACGGTCCGGCTTCTATCGCCTTTACCGACGGAACCCGCATCGGCGCGGTGCTCGACCGGAACGGTCTGCGCCCTTCCCGTTATGTGGTCACCAAGGAGAACCTGGTGGTGATGGCCTCCGAAGTGGGTGTGCTCGATCTGCCCGAGGAGCGAATCCTCTACAAGGGCCGGCTCCAACCCGGCAGGATGTTTCTGGTCGACACACAGCAAGGCCGCATCATCGACGACTCCGAGCTCAAGCAGGCCCTCACCACCCGAAAGCCCTATCGGCAATGGGTCGAAGCCAACCGGATCGAGCTTTCCCAGCTGCCGCCCGTCCCGGCCGACAAGGTTCTGGCGGTCGAAGACCTGCTGACCCAGCAGCAGGCCTTCGGGTATACGGTGGAAGACCTCCGATTGTTGATGGCTCCCATGGCCAGGAACGGCGAAGAAGCGGTCGGGTCCATGGGCACGGATACGCCGCTGGCGGTTCTCTCCAACAAGTCGCCGCTGCTTTACAACTACTTCAAGCAACTCTTCGCCCAGGTGACCAACCCGCCCATCGATTCCATCCGGGAAGAGATGGTGATGTCGGTAGAGAGTTATATCGGTAGCGAGCAGAATCTCCTGGACGAAACCCCCCGGCACGCCCGCCTGCTCAAGTTGCAGTGCCCCGTGCTGACCGATCTCGAGCTGGCTCGTATCCGGCACGCCTCGGTCAAGGACTTTAGCGCCACGACCTTGAAGATGCATTTCCCTGAAGGAGCAGGAGGCGGCGGATTGGAGACCGCCCTGGAGGCGCTCTGCCGCCAGGCTTCCCAGGCGGTGAGCCGGGGGCACAACATCATCATTCTCTCCGATCGCGGCGTCGATGCCGAAAGGGTGCCCATCCCGGCCCTGCTGGCGACGTCGGCCGTCCACCACCACCTCATTCGGGAGGGCACGCGGACCAAGGTCGGCATCGTGGTGGAAACCGGCGAGGCTCGGGAGGTCATGCACTTCGCGCTCCTGATCGGATTCGGGGCCGGGGCGGTGAACCCCTACCTGGCTTTCCGGACCTTGGCCGACATGGTGGCGCAAAAGCTCTTTCGTCCCGAAGTCACCGAGGAGCTTGCCTTCAAGAACTACATCAAGTCCATCAACAAGGCACTGCTCAAGATCATTGCCAAGATGGGGATTTCCACCATCCAGAGTTACCGGGGAGCTCAGATCTTCGAAGCCATCGGGCTGAATTCACACCTGGTCGAACGCCACTTCACCGGCACCGCCTCTCGTATCGAGGGCATCGGCCTGGAGGTTCTGGGACGGGAGGGTATCGCCCGGCACCGACAGGGTTTCCCCAAGGCACAGTCTCGGAGACACCTGCTGGACGTGGGCGGACAGTATCAGTGGCGGCGCGACGGCGAGTTTCACCTGTTCAACCCGGAGTCGGTGGCCAAGCTGCAGGTGGCCACCCGTCACGGCGACTACCGCCTGTTCAAGCAGTACTCCACCTTGATCAACGACCAGAGCAGAAACATGTGCACGCTCAGGGGCCTGTTCAAGCTCAAGAAGGGCGAACCCGTTCCGCTGGATGAGGTCGAGCCTGCCTCCGAGATCGTGAAGCGGTTCGCTACCGGGGCCATGTCCTTTGGGTCCATCAGCAAGGAGGCCCACGAGAACCTGGCCATCGCCATGAACCGTATCGGGGCCAAGAGCAATACGGGCGAGGGAGGGGAGGACCCGGCCCGCTACATCCGAGATCCCAACGGGGACTGGCGCCGCAGCGCCATCAAGCAGGTGGCTTCGGGGCGCTTCGGAGTGACGGTCGAGTACCTGGTCAACTCGGAGGAGCTTCAGATCAAGATGGCCCAGGGGGCCAAGCCGGGAGAAGGGGGCCAGTTGCCCGGACACAAGGTGGACAAGGTGATCGCCCGGGTGCGCCACTCCACCCCGGGAGTTTCGCTGATATCGCCGCCGCCCCACCACGACATTTACTCCATCGAGGATCTGGCCCAGTTGATTCACGATCTCAAGAACTCCAATCCGCGGGCCAGGATTTCGGTGAAGTTGGTGGCCGAAGTGGGGGTGGGCACGGTGGCGGCGGGGGTTTCCAAGGCTCATTCCGACGTGGTGCTCATCAGCGGGCACGACGGAGGAACGGGCGCTTCTCCGCAGACCTCCATCAAGCATGCCGGCGTTCCCTGGGAGCTGGGCCTGGCGGAAACCCAGCAGACCTTGGTGCTCAATGACCTGCGGGGCCGCATCGTGGTTCAGACCGATGGCCAGCTCAAGACGGGCCGGGACGTGGCGGTGGCCACCCTGCTGGGCGCCGAGGAGTTCGGCTGCGCTACGGCTCCGCTGGTGGCTTCCGGGTGCATCATGATGCGCAAGTGCCATCTCAACACCTGTCCGGTAGGCGTAGCCACCCAGGATCCGGTGTTGAGGCGCAAGTTCGCCGGCAAGCCCGAATACGTCATCAACTTTTTCACCTTCGTGGCCGAGGAACTGCGGGAGATCATGGCGGAGATGGGCTTTCGCAGGGTGGAGGACATGGTAGGCCGGTCGGATCGCCTGGACGTGACCGACGCGGTCGAGCACTGGAAGGCGATGGGGCTGGACTTTACCCGCATCTTCTACAGGCCCCAGGTTCCGGAGCGGGTCGCCACCCACAAGGTCCAGGAACAGGACCACGGTCTGGAGAAGGCGCTGGACCATCAGTTGATTGCCGATTGCCGGGAATCCCTGGAGAATGGAACCCGGATTTCCCTCAGCTATCCCATCAGAAACTCCCAGCGCACCGTGGGCACCATGCTGAGCTCCGCGCTGGCAGAAGTCCACGGCAACTCCGGGCTTCCCGAAGATTCCATTCAGGTGGATTTTCGCGGTTCGGCCGGCCAAAGCTTCGGGGCTTTTCTGGCGGCCGGTGTCACCTTCAGGCTGGAAGGCGACGCCAACGACTACATCGGCAAGGGGTTGTCGGGCGGCAAGTTGATTGTGTTTCCGTCCAGGGAGGCGACCTTCAAGGCCGAGGACAACATCCTTATCGGAAACGTGGTGCTCTACGGCGCCACCGGGGGCCAGGCCTACTTCCGGGGGGTGGCCGGCGAGCGGTTTGCGGTGCGCAACAGCGGCGCCCGGGCGGTCGTGGAAGGAGTGGGAGACCACGGGTGCGAGTACATGACCGGCGGGGTGGCCGTGGTGCTGGGCGAGACCGGGCGCAACTTTGCCGCCGGAATGAGCGGAGGCATCGCATTCGTGCTGGACGAGTCGGGACACTTCAGCCGGAACTGCAACCACAGCATGGTGGATCTTGAGCCGGTGGTGGAGCCTGCCGACCTGGAGACCCTCGAGGGGATGATCTCGCGGCACCGGCGTTTCACCGGGAGTGCGGTTGCGGATAGGGTGTTGCGGGATTGGGAAGTGTTGCTACCCAAGTTCGTGAAGGTGATGCCCGTGGATTACCGGAGAGTTCTCCAGGAGTTGGAAAAGGCCCGGGCTGCCCAAGCTGACCGCGAGCAGACCCCGGCCCTGTCGAGTTAGCACAATCACCGGAAAGACAAATCAGAATCCAGCGGTTCCAGCCAGGTTCAGGGAGGGCCGCAGGGCTCCTTTCAGTGGCTCCGAGGCGGAGAAGCCATGGGAAAAGTGACGGGTTTCATGGAAATCGGCCGGAAGATGGCCCCCCGCCGACCCGTGGACGAACGCCTCAAGGACTGGTTCCAGGTGTACCGGGAACCTGCCGACGCCCTGGTGCAGAGCCAGGGGGCCCGCTGCATGGATTGTGGCATTCCCTTCTGCCACACCGGTTGTCCTCTGGGCAACATCATTCCGGACTGGAACGACCTGGTCTATCGAAACCGCTGGCAGGAAGCCATCCAGGTCCTGCACAAGACCAACAACTTCCCCGAGTTTACCGGTTGGGTCTGCCCTGCGCCCTGCGAAGAGGCCTGCGTGCTGGGAATCAACGATAAACCGGTCACCATCAAGCAGATCGAAATCAGCATCATCGAGCATGCCTTCCGTGAAGGCTGGATCAAGCCGACGCCTCCCGCCGTTCGTACCGGGAAAAAGGTGGCAGTGGTGGGTTCGGGTCCGGCCGGACTGGCCTGCGCGGACCAGTTGAACAAGGTGGGGCACCGGGTCACCGTGCTGGAACGCGCCGACCGCATCGGGGGGTTGCTGACCTACGGGATTCCCGATTTCAAGCTGGAAAAGTGGGTGGTGCGGCGCCGGCTCGATCTTTTGCGGGAAGAGGGTGTCCTCTTCAGGACCGGGGCCAACGTCGGATTCAACGTGGCGGTGGAGGATCTGAGGCGCGACTTCGACGCTCTGGTTCTGGCGGGCGGGGCCACCAAGGCCCGCGACCTGCCCGTCCCGGGCCGGGAGCTGGACGGCATCCACCTGGCCATGGATTACCTGCCGCAGCAGAACCGGCGGGTGGCTGGAGACCGGAAGATTCCGGGGAAGGCCATCACCGCCAAGGGCAAGCGAGTGATCATCCTGGGCGGCGGAGATACGGGTTCGGACTGCCACGGGACGGCTCTCAGGCAGGGAGCCCGTTCGGTGCACTCCTGGGAACTCCTTTCCAAGCCTCCGGCCGAACGGACGCCCTCCATGCCGTGGCCCTACTGGCCCATGATTCTGAGGACCTCCTCTTCCCACGAAGAGGGCGGCTTTCGAGACTGGAGCATCAACACCAAGCGGTTTAGCGGCTGCGACGGTCGAGTGGAGAAGCTGCATGCGGTTCGCGTCGAATTCGGAGAGCCCAACCAAAACGGACGCCGTCCCATGCGGGAAGTGCCGGGAAGCGAGTTCGAGGTGGAGACCGAGTTGGTGTTGCTGGCGATGGGCTTTCTGGGACCGGAGTCCGACGGCATGCTGAAGCAACTGGGAGTCAAGCTGGACGCTCGCGGCAACGTGGAGGCGGACGGCGACTACATGAGCAGCCAGCCTGGAGTCTTTGCGGCTGGTGACATGCGGCGAGGACAGTCGCTGGTGGTCTGGGCCATCGCCGAAGGCCGCCGGGCCGCTCGCGGCGTGGACCGGTTTCTGATGGGTTCGACCGATCTGCCCTGATCGGCTGCCGAGCCGGCTCGCCGGTGGAGCCTGATTCCCGGTCTTCTCCCCAGTCAATCCCGGTCCCGGGCTTGATTACCCCCGTTTCCCCGGTGCCAACCCATTCCCGCCGTCAGCGGGAGAATCCTTGATCGAGGTCACGAGTCCTCATGGACGGTAGCGGCAAGATCGAGCGCCTCAGCGTTCCGGCACTGGACGAAATCCTGGGGAAGCCCTTCAAGGTTCTGAATGACGGCTTCATCCGCTTGATCGACTACATGGGTTCGGATGAGTCCATCGTGCAAGCCGCCCGGGTCTCCTACGGGAAGGGAACCAAGAAGGTTCACCAGGACCGCGGCTTGATTCGATACCTGATGCGGCACCGTCACACCACTCCCTTCGAGATGTGCGAGATCAAGCTGCACGTCCGGGTGCCGATGGACTGCTGGCGCCAGTGGATCCGCCACCGGATGGCCAGTGTCAACGAGTACTCGACCCGCTATTCCGAGGCTATCGATTCGGCTCAACTGACCGGTGACGACCAGTGGCGGGAGCAATCCCGGGGTAACCGCCAGGGCAGCACGGGATTCCTGACCCGCGAAGTCGGCTCGGAGCTTTCCGAAGGAGAATCAACTCTGATTCAGGACAGCCGCCGGCTCTACCGCGAACGTCTGGAGGCTGGCGTCGCCAGGGAGCAGGCCCGCAAGGACCTTCCGCTCTCAACCTATACCGAGGCCTACTGGAAGATCGACCTCCACAACCTGTTGCACTTCCTGGCCCTGAGAATGGATGCCCACGCCCAGTGGGAAATCCGCAGCTACGCCACCGTCATCGGCGAGGAAATTCTCAGCCGCTGGTGCCCCATCACCTGGGAAGCCTTCCAGGACTACCGCTTTCATTCCACCGCCCTTTCCCGACGGGAGCAGCAGATTATCCGCATGCTGGCCGCCGACTGCCCGGAGGAAGCCAAGGAACTGGCTGCTCAATTCGGGTTACTCAACTATGACGGCCCCCGCCTCAAGCCCAACCGCGAGCGCAAGGAGCTGGAGGAGAAGCTTCAGTCCCTGAACTTCAAGATCCCCTGGTTGGATGGATAGATAGACCGCGAGAAATGAGAACCAGGCGCTCCTTCAATGGCTGCGACGACGTCACGGGATGAGGCCCACCCGGGAGCGCGGGCGTCCCGCCCGCACAACACTGGCACGGCCTCACCCAACTCCTCCACACGGCTCGACCGGCAACGGTGCCAGGACTCTGCTTCGCCCGAGCCCATGCGGTTCCCGCCGGCACGGTGCCAGGGTGCCGCATCGCAGGGAAACTGAGCGGCACCCAACGGGAGTGCATGCGGGCGGGACGCCCGCGCTCCCGGGTGGGGTGCACCCTCCATCCCTCTTGCTTCTCAAGGGGACGCGCACCGGCTTACCGGGCCGTCACGCTTGGTGGCTCTTCGTGGATCACTCTTTTTTTGTTTCAGGCAGGTCGGGAATGCAGGGGTGGACGGCGATGGACTGGTAGCGCCTGAGCCGGACGACACCCGGCTTTCCTCCCTTGGGCCTGTTGACGAACTTTTTCTGCGTATAGTGCACCTCGACCCGGGGCGCGTTGCGGGCCTGGCTGAAATAGGCGGCCAACTGGGCCGCTTCCAGCAGCGAGGGTCCCGAGGGCTCAGAGCGCCTGTCGGGATTTCGCAGCACCACGTGAGATCCCGAATACCCCGCCACATGCAGCCAGAAGTCGTGGCCGTGAGCCACTTTGCCCGTCAAGGCGTCGTTTTGCCGGTTCCCCCTGCCCACCAGAATGGTCGACCCCTCCGATGAAACAAACCGGCGAGCCAGCTTCGAAAGTTCCGCCCTTGCCTCTTCCCTGGAAGAGCGGCGCAGTCCGGCCCCGGACGGTGGCGGCGACGGGATTGGATCCGGTCGTGCGGGCGCCGGCTCCGGCTCGGCCGGAGAGGTTGTTCGGTCAAGCTGCTCCTGTTTCTCCTCCAGGGCGGCAAGGTCTGCCCGAACCGCTTCCAGCCGGGTCAGAATCCTGGGAATGGCGCGGCTCGACTTCCGGAATTGCCGCGCATAGCGGGTGGCGTTCTGGAGCGCCGTGAGCCGGGGCTCCAGGGGAATGGTCACCTCGGGTTGATCCGGCCGAAACAGGTCCGGAAGGCGCACGGATTTCCGGCCCGCGGGCAACCCCGGAGCCTGGGCCAGCAGCAGGTCGCTGAATCTCTTGAAGCCTTGGACCTGGCGGTTCTTTTCCAGGTCCGTTTCCAGGTCTTTCAGCAGTCGGGTCAGCTTCCTGCCTCGCCGTCGCAACCGCGAGAGCCGGCCCTGACGCCCTTGGAGCCACTCTTGACGATCCTGGTAAAGCCGACAGGTCTCGGCCACGGCGGCGTTCATGTCGGGAAACTCGCGATGAGGAGAACCCTCCAGGTGGGTTAGCGGGAAAGGAGTGCAGATCCAGGGTTGGCTGTCCTTGGCGGGTGGGTAAATTCGAGGAGTAACGGGTCCATGGCGCACCCGCCGAATCAATTCCTGTATACATTCCCACGACCCCTCCGGGTCCGTCTGGCATCGGTGAGCGATCTCTCGAAGGAAGAGAGGACTCAGACCTCGGATTCCCTTCCCGGGGCGACTGTCCCGGGCGGTCCTTGGACTCTTCCTTCCGGACCCCCGGCAGGCATCCAGGACCAGGTCGTGGAGCACCTGCCTGTCGAGGCTTTCCAGGCCGGATCCGGCGCCGGACGCCGGACCGGCGGCAGGCTGATGGGGTCTGAAGGCTCGCAGAACGCGGCCCTGGTCGTCTTGCAGGAAGGCGTTGACCCGCAGGGGAATCAGTTCCAGGCGCAGAAGGTGGGTTCTGGCTGAAGAAGGCCACTTTGCCTCCTCGATGGCGAGGGTGACCGACCGATCTCCCAGCTCTTTTTCGACGGCGACGATGGTGCCCCCCGTCAGGTGGCTCCGTATCGAAAGAAGCCAGTCGCTTGAGCCAGTCGGGGAGCCTGCCGGTGATTCCTTGGGCCGCAAGTAGAGACAGGGGAGCTGCTGATCCAGAACCACAACCAGGTCGAATGGGAAGGGGCGATGCAGCGAGAAGAGGAATTGGCGGTCATCGAGCTGCCTGACCTTGCGAATTCTCTTCTGAGGCAGCAAGTCCCGGAGTTCCTGCACCAGCGCCTGTAGGCAGAAATTATCCATCTGGCGGGAACCCCAATTGCATGAGTGTCCGGTGGAGGTGGGCCAGGGGCAGCCCGACGACGTTGAAGTAGCAGCCGTGGATATGCTGAACGAATCGGGAGGCGTAGCCTTGAATCGCATAGGCTCCGGCTTTTCCCAGAGGCTCACCGGTGGACACGTATTCCTGGATGTCTCTATCGGAAAGCGCCGCGAAGCGGACCGTAGTCTCGACGTAGCTGGCATGCCGGAGTTGCCGGTGCCGGATGCAGATGCCCGTCAACACCTCATGGGTGCGGTCGCTCAGTTTGTGCAGCATGACGCCCGCCGCCTCCATGGAATCCGGCTTTCCCAGAACCTCGGAGCCGCAGACCACCACCGTATCGGCTCCGACCACCCAGGCGTCCGGTCGGGTATCGCGGACGGCTTCGGCTTTGGCCCGGGCCAGACGCGTCACCAATCGTGTGGGAGATTCACCCCGCCGCGGCTCCTCCGGCACGCCGCTAGCCCGGACCTCGAAGTCGAACCGGAGCAGCTTCATCAGCTCCTGTCTTCTGGGCGAGGCGGATGCTAGAATCAGGCGTGGGGAGGGATAGTTGAGTCCGGCGGGCATGTGGCTGGACATCCTTGAAATGCTTCCCGAAAGCGGCCGTCATGGAGAGTCCAGGCCGCCGATCCACCGGCTGGCCCGCCCGGTTTACAAACTTCCGGGCGGTATGATAGAAAAGGTCCATTCCGGGGTTCCAGCCCCCCGGTACCGGCCTGCCTGCGAGGAGGATGTTTCCATTGATCGATAGGCGTTTGCGCTATGGCGCCGGCCTTGTTTTATCCGTGCTGGCGGTCATTGGCCAGGTCCGATCGGCGCCCCAACTCCAGAGTTCCGATTTCGACTTCAGCATCTATTTTACCGGAAACGTTCGGGGGAATCTCGAACCCTGCGGCTGACCGCGCAATCCCGCGGGCGGTCTTGCTCGCCGAGCAAACGGAATCGAGGTTTTCAACATCGGGGGCAACGACGTCGAGGAGCTTCAGGCCCTGGGTGTGGAGCTCGGCAAAAACGGGCGGTTTATTTCCGCCAACCTGCTTTCCGACCAATCGGGCGATCCACTGCTCGATCCCTATGTGATCAAGACCATGCCGCCGGCGCCCTCCGCCTCCGCTTTCCGGGTCGGCTTCATCGGATTCGCGGTCAGCAAACATTCCTCCAGCAGTGGTGCGAACTATCGCTGGGAGAATCCATCCGAGAGCGCGGGGAAATGGCTGCCCGAGTTGAGAGAGAAGTGCGACTACGTGATTGCACTGGCCTGCATGCCCCTTGGCGATGCCATCCAGTTGGCAATCGACCATAAGGGCATCGATATGATTCTCAACGGATTCGAGCATCAAACAGCGATGCCGCCCATCAAGATCAGCCGGTCCACCATCGTCTACGCCGAAGACGAAGCCAAGAGCCTGGGGGAGCTGCGCTTTTCCCTGAAATCGGGCCGGCCGGCAGTGCAGCCCTTGAATCATCGCTTGACCCGGCGGGTGGCCGACGACCCCGACATGGCCGCCTTTATGGTGAAGGCCAAAGCCGACATCTCGGTCAAACAGACCGCGATGGCTCGACAAACCGCCCATGCCCACGGCCACGAGCACCACGGTCACGACCACGGCCATAGCCACAGCCACGACAGCCACCGGCAACACGCCGATTCCGATTTCGTGACCTCTCAAACCTGCGGGACCTGTCATGTGGAAGCCTTCCAGATATGGGAAAGCTCAGCCCACGCCCATGCCATCGACATCCTTGTCAGGGAAAGGAAGGAGTTCGATACCCAGTGTGTCATCTGCCACGTGACCGGTTCGGGGCAGCCGGGCGGGTTTGAAGATCTCTATCGCACCGCCCACCTGGCAAACGTTCAGTGTGAGGCCTGCCACGGTCAGGGGCGGAAACACAGTCAGCAGCCGACCGTGGTCAAGATGGAACCGCTGGGGCCGAATTCCTGTGTGACCTGCCACAATCGGTCCAACAGCCCCGAGTTCGAGTTCGTGTCCTACTGGGAAGCCATCAAGCACTGACAGGCTGTTTAGTGGAGAGTGGTCAGCCGTGGGTCTTGGGAATGGGCAAGTGCCTGATAAACGGACTGCGCCGAGACCGACAAGATGCTTTGCGTGTCGTTCCAATGGCTATCCGCTCATCACCAGCCACAATTCACTGTTCACCTGGTCGCGCCGCCGTTCCATAGGGCAGGGCCTCTGATACAGGGTGAAACAGGGGAGTTTTAGACAAGATGCCTAACGTGTCGATCAAATAACTCTCCACTCTCCACTATTCACTTTTCACTTGGCTGCGCCGCCGTCCCACACGACGGGGCGGTCCATAAGAGGCGAAACAGGGGTCTTTCGGACAAGATGAAACCGCTTGCGAGCTTGCTCCCCGATCTCTTCCGTCAGTACGCGGCCGATGGTCAGTGGCCGGAGCAGGTGGCGGCGGCTCTCTGGAATGAGATCGTGGGCGAGCACCTGGCCCGTCGCACCCGGCCTGTCGAAGTCAGTCGATCCAGGCTGGTGGTTGTGGTGCCCTCGTCCAGCTGGAAGCGGCAATTGCGCGCCCTCCGGGGGGAGATCGTGAAACGGCTCAACCAGGCGCTCGGCACCGACATTACCCGGGTGGCGTTTCGGATCGACTCCACGGTGGAGCAAGCACCGTCGACACCGCCTCCAGCGCCTCCCAAGAGAACTTCGACTCCTGTCGACCTGCCACTTCAGGGGATTGCGGACAAGGAGCTTCGGGCCAGGATCCAGGCGGCTGCCGCGGCCTGCCTGGATCGGCCAAAGTGAGGATTTCACCATGAAGATCGATGGCGCCAGGGTGGACTACATCGCCAATCTGGCCCAGTTGGCGGTGACCGAAGAGGAAAAACAGGAACTCATCGGACAGATGAATTCCATACTGAACTACGTGGAGCAGCTCAACCAACTGGATACCAGTGGTATCGAGCCTACCGCGCAGGTAGTCCATACCTCGGAGCAGAACTATAGCTGGCGGGCCGACCGGTCCCGGTCGGGATTTTCCCAGGCACAGTCGCTGGACAATGGCCCCGCAACCGGGTCGGGTCACTTCAAGGTGCCGAAAGTGATCTCGGAGAAGTAATCCGGTTCTTCCTGAACCTCAACCACTCGGACGGAAGGGTTTCATGGATCTCAAGAAGCTGACCGCCAGGAAAATCAGGGGGCTGATCGAGCGCGGCGAAGCTTCTGCCGTGGAGATTTGCCGCGCCTTCCAGGATCGCATCCGAGAGCAGGATTCCGAGGTTCAGGCCTTCCTGCACTACGACAACGACTTCGCCCTCAAACAGGCCGAGCGGATCGATCGCATGAAGCGAGCCGGAGAGCCGCTTCCCGAGCTGGCCGGACTGCCGATGGCCATCAAGGACAATCTCCTGATTCGGGGTCTCCGCTGCACCTGCGGATCTCGGAATCTGGAGAACTTTGTCGCTCCCTACAACGCCACCGTCATTGACCGGCTGGCGTCCGCCGGGGCGGTGTTTCTTGGGAAGGCCAATCTGGACGAATATGCCATGGGCTCGTCCACGGAGAATTCCGCCTTTCAGCCAACCCGGAATCCTCACTCCCGCGACCACGTCCCCGGCGGTTCGAGCGGCGGCTCGGCCGCGGCAGTGGGCGCCCACATGGCCGTGGCGGCGCTGGGCACGGACACCGGAGGCTCCATTCGGCAGCCGGCGTCGTTTTGCGGTGTGGTCGGCATGAAGCCCACCTACAGTCGAGTGTCGCGTTATGGGCTGGTGGCATTCGGGTCCTCTCTGGATCAGATCGGTCCCCTGGCTCACGGCGTCGAAGACGTGGCCGGTATTCTCAAGGTGATCTCGGGCAAGGACCCGCTCGATGCCACCTCGCTGGCGGTGGATGTGCCCGACTACGCGGGAGGACTGGGTCAACCGATTGAAGGCCTGAAAATCGGAATACCCCGTGAATATCGGCAGAGCGGAGTCTCCGAACCGGTCCGGACCAGGATTGAGGCCGGCTTGAAGCTGTTTCAGGATCTGGGGTGTCGCCTGATCGAGGTCGATCTGCCTCACACCGACTACGCCATTGCCACCTACTACGTGATTGCCATGGCCGAAGCCAGTTCCAATCTGGCCCGATATGACGGCGTCCGTTACGGCCTGCGGATTCCGGGACAGGGCGATTTGTCCAGCATGTACCGGGAGACCAGGGACGCCGGATTCGGAGCCGAGGTCAAGCGCCGGATCATGCTGGGGACGTTCGTGCTGAGCTCCGGCTACTACGACGCCTACTATCTGAAGGCGCAGCAGGTGAGAACTCTGATCAAGCGGGACTTTGAAGCGGCCTTCCAACAGGTGGACCTCCTGATTTCACCTACCTCTCCCACCCCTCCTTTTCGCCTGGGCGAGAAGACCAACGATCCGCTGGCCATGTACCTTTCGGATATATTCACCATTACGGCCAACCTCGTCGGCATTCCGGGCATTTCGCTGCCCTGCGGCCGCACGCCCGAGGGAATGCCCGTCGGGATTCAGCTTCTGGGAAAACACTTCGACGAGCAGGTGGTTCTGAAGGCGGCGCATGCCTTCGAGCAGGCCGGCGGCTTCGATCCCTGACCTCTCCGGCTCCCCTCAGTCGACCCTGCCCGCCTGCCCTTCGGTTGTTCCATGCAACTGCTCCTGGTCGTAAAACTGGTTGGTTTCGTGCTGGGCGTGGCGCTCCAGGTCTCTCTCTTCGTGCTCATCAAGCGCTACCGGCGAATCGGCAAGCTGGAGCGGGTCCTGCTGGTGCTTGTCGGCTGCCTCTTCCTCTGGAACCTCTGCAACTGCCTTACCCTGGTGTTCGAGAGCCTCGCGCTCACCCCCATGACCACCTTCCTCCTGTCGGTCGGGGTCGATCCGCTGGCCTATGTCGCCCTGGCGCTCCAGCCGTCCCTGTTGCTCCACGTTCACCTGATCTTTCAGGCGGACAAGTTTCCCAAGCCGGTGATTCCCCGTCATTGGATCTGGGAGATCGGCGCTTATGCTCCCCTGATCTTTCTGCCCTGGGCGTTTGCCGAGTTTCTGCAGGCCTATCCGGTAAGGATCCTGGCCCCTCTCTCGTACGCCAAACCGTTTGCCGCCTGGTTCGCCCTGGTGCTGATGGTTTGTGTCCTGATCGAGTGGCGTCTGCTGAGAGCTAACGACAGGCCGCGGGAGCGCAGCCTGTATCGAATTTCGATCGCCATCTTCCTGACCGTGGCTGTCCTGGTCTTCCTGGCCTACTGGGTCTTCGACCACGGGTCACCCGAACGAATGGACGCTACCGTCGAGACGGTCCTCCTGTTGTGGTTGAATCTTCCCAGTGGGCTGCTGGGCTACTACATTTTTCGTTATCGATTTTTCGAGGTGGCCATCCAG
The DNA here is from genome assembly GCA_027493295.1 of Candidatus Versatilivorator vitaminiformans. GTDB lineage: Bacteria > Acidobacteriota > Terriglobia > Versatilivoradales > Versatilivoraceae > Versatilivorator > Versatilivorator vitaminiformans. The sequence continues at coordinate 14,079 of JAPVWS010000119.1, forward strand.
CGCAGCCTGGGATTCTCCCTGGTCGGAGTTCTCCTGCTGGTGATCTACCTGTTCGTGGTGAGGGGCCTGAGGGACTTCCTGGAGGATCGCTTTGAGCTTCCGGGCGTCCTGGTGGAGGCCGCCATGATCCTGGCGCTCTTCGCCCTGGCCCAGCCGCTGAAGCGTTGGCTGGAGAACTCGGTTCGCCAGCTCTTCTCGCTGGAAATGGCTCGTCTGAGCGGCATGGCCGCCAGGCTGGAGGAAGTCTCCCGGTCTACCGTCGAGATCGATCGACTGGTCCGTTTTACCGAGAACCTGCTGAGGTCGGAGCTTGGGCTCCAGCAGGCCAGGCTGGTGCTCTATCCTGAATCCCCTGCGGCCGGAGAGGGGGAAGGGAAGAGGAGAGCCGGTCGGGACACGGCGGAACGTTTCCTCCTGAAGCAGGGTGAACAGACCATCGGAGAACTGCAGGCAGCCTCGGCCTCGGGCCGCCTTTCCACCGAACAGCAGGCGGGAGTGCAGCTGGTGGCCGCCCAGTTCGTTGGCGCCCTGGAGAACTGCAGGTTGGCCCAGGGCAAGATCGAGCTGGAACGGGAGCTGGCCGAGCGCGACAAGTGGGTGTCCCTGGGCCGGATGGCTGCCGCCGTGGCTCACAACGTCAAGAATCCCTTGAGCTCGATCAAGACCATCGTTCAGCTCATGCAGGAGGATGGAGAGATCCAAAGGAAGTACCGGAGTGATCTCGGTCTGATCAACGGCGAAATCGACCGCTTGAGTCACAGCGTCGGCCAGTTGCTGAAGTTCTCCCGGCCGTCCGTGGCCGGCCGGTCCAGCCTGGACCTGAACCCTGTGCTGGGAAGGATCGGACAGATGTTCCAGGCCGAGTCGGAGCGCCGGCAGGTTCGGCTGATCGTGAAGCGGAGTTCGCAGCCGTTGCCGGTGCAGGGTAACGAAGAGATCTTCCTGGAAATCTTTCAGAACCTGGTGGTGAATGCTCTGGAGGCTGCCCCCGCCGGAAGCCGAATCACCTTGGGGAGCGCCATCCTTGGCGCCGACAAGGACAGGAGTGTCAGGGTGCGGGTGGAGGACGAGGGTCCCGGCATCCCGGCCGGCGACCAATCGGAGATGTTCCGGCCCTTTTACACCACCAAGCCCGGAGGTACCGGTTTGGGCCTTGCCCTGGCCCAGCGCCGGGTATTGGATCTCGGCGGAGAAATCTCCTGTCACAGCCCTGTTTCCAAGAGGGGAGGCGCCCGCTTCGAGGTGACCCTTCCCTTGATTCCAGCCCTGGAAGAGGAACCGACATGCACAGAATCCTGATTGTGGATGATGAGCCGGCGGCCCGCTATGGCATTCGCCGCGCGCTGGAGGGTCCGGAGATTCAGGTCTTCGAGGCCGGCAGCGCCGAGGAGGCCCGGCGGCTGATCCGGTTGCATCGGCCCGGTGTCATGCTGGCCGACATCAACATGCCTCACGAGGACGGGATCGCGCTGCTCCACAGCCTGGAGCAGGACACGCATCCCCCGCTCACCATCATGGTGACCGCCTACGGAGCGGCCAGGGTCGCGGTCGAGGCCATGAAGGCGGGGGCTTACGACTACATCGTCAAACCGTTCGAGATCGACGAGCTCAGGCTGGCGGTGCAGCGGGCCCTGGAGCGGATCGCCCTGGAGGAGGAGAACCGGGAACTCAAAAAGCAAGTGCTGAGCGACGGACACTTTGGAGGGCTGATCGGCAAGAGTCCCGCCATGCTGAGGGTCTTCGAGATCGCGGAAAAGCTGGCCGCCACCGATGTCACCGTATTGATTCAGGGGGAGAGCGGCACCGGCAAGGAGGTGCTGGCTCGCGAGATCCATGCACGCAGTCCTAGAGCGGCGGGGCCCTTTGTGGCCGTGAACTGTGCGGCCCTGCCTGAAACCCTGATCGAAAGCGAGCTCTTCGGGTACGAGAGGGGCGCCTTTACGGGGGCTTCCCGGGAGCGCGCCGGCAGGTTCGAGCAAGCCCATCGGGGAACCCTCTTTCTGGATGAGATCGGGGACATGAACCCGGTGACCCAGGCCAAGGTCCTTCGCGCCCTGGAAGCACGAACGGTCGAACGCCTGGGCGGCAACCGGGCCATTCCGGTCGATGTCCGGATTCTCAGCGCCACTCACAAGGATATTGCCGCGGAAGTGGCGGCCGGCCGGTTTCGCGAAGACCTGTTCTTTCGTCTGAAGGTCGTCATCGTGGAGATTCCCCCGTTGCGGCTGCGATCCCAGGACCTTCCCCTGCTCATTCAGTCCTTTCTGGAGATCTATGCCTCCCGCCACCGGAGACCCGGCATGTCCCTCGCGACCGACACCCTGGACCGGCTGCACCGCTATTCCTGGCCGGGAAATGTTCGCGAGCTGCGCAACGTCATCGAGGGCTGTGTCGTCCTGGGGCGGTCCTCGACCATTCAGGTGCAGGATCTCCCTCCCGAAATCCGTGAGCTGCCGTCCCGGTCCGAAATGGGTCCGGAGGGGCGGTCCTTGCTCGGGGAAGAGGATCCGGGCCGACCTTCCGGCAGCTGGCTGTCGCTGCCCTACAGGGAAGCCAGGAAACGGTTTGAATCCAACTACATTGCCGCCCGCCTGAGAGCCAACGGAGGCAACGTGAGCCGAACGGCCGCCCAGATCGGGCTTCACCGGCAGAGCTTGCACCAGAAACTGAGGGAACTTGGAATTGAAAGCAGGCAGCTCGGGAAGTCTGCCGGCGGGTGATTCACCTGCCTTGCGCGGGAGCGGTCGTCCGGCCCCCGTACGTTTTTCGAAGGCGGCCCTGATTTACAACCCCGCGGCCCGGCGGTTGAGGTGCCGGCGGTTCCGCAGGCTTCGGGCGGTCCTGGAGCGCCTTCGCTCATTCGGACTGACGGTGGAGGTTCATGGGACGGTTGGCTCCAACCATGCCACCGGTCTGGCCCAATCGGCCGTGCAGAGGGGTTGCGACCTGATCGTGGCATGCGGGGGAGACGGCACCGTCAACGAAGTCGTCGGCGGCATGGCGGGGTCCCGGGTTCCCCTGATGGTGATCCCTGCCGGCACGGCCAATGTCCTGGCGCAAGAAATCGGTTTGCCCCTGGATTGGGTCGAAGCGGCCGGATTGCTCCGGACCGGTCGGATCCGGCGAATTGCCCTGGGCCGGGTCGGCAGCCGGCCCTTCGTTCTGATGGCCGGTATCGGAGTGGACGCCGCCGTTGTGGGTTCGGTGCATGGAGGACTGAAAGCACTGCTGGGACAGGGGGCCTTCTGGATTGCGAGCTTGCGGCAGCTCCTGAGCTACCCTTTTACCCCATTCGAGGTGCAGGCGGAGGGAGAATCCAGCCAGGCCACCTTTGCGGTGATCGCCAGAGCGAGGAACTATGGCGGAGGGTTTCAGATTGCCGGCCAGGCAGACCTCTTTTCGGAAGACTTCCAGGTGTGTCTCTTTCAGAACGGGAGCCGATGGCGTTTTCCCCGCTATTTTTGGAACGTGGTTCGCCGGAGGCACCCTCGTCTTCCGGACGTGCTCCAGTTCCGCACCCGCTCCGTCCTGGTCAAGGGCAGCCCGCAAACAGGAGTCCAGATCGACGGTGAGCTGATTGGCTGCTTGCCGCAGTCGGTAACCCTTCAGCCCGATGCCCTGTCCCTGCTCGTTCCGGGACCCGGGAAGTTGTCCAGCGGGGAGGGGAAGGTCATTCCGTAGGAGACAGGGGACTCTGCCAAAGGGTCCTGCCGATGAAGAAGGGCCCCAGGGATTCAATGTACTGGGAGGTCTGGCGGGTCTTCCGCATGGTCTGCACGATGTGGGAGAGAGGATGGAGATCCCGGCCGACCAGGCCGATCACGAAGTCGTTGTCGTTTTTGTCCAGCCCGTGACAGGCCAGGCGCACGTCGTGAGCCAGGTCGGCCTCTCCGTAGGCCCGTCCGATGGTAGCGTGCTCTCGCAGGATGGCGCTCTGCTGGGCCGGCTCCAGCCCGGCAAAGGCGCCGGAGCGCCTGAGAGGATACCAGATGGCCCAGGGCCAGTCCGGATTGAGCACGGTTCTGCGAGCCTTGTGCAGCAACCAGTGCTCCAGGTCGGGTTCGAATCCCGAAGCATAGGTTCTCCCCAGCATGGTCAGCTCGGGTTTGGGCGCCAGCCCTTCCAACGGCGGAGAGTTCAAGAGATCCCGCCATCCCGTCACGAAATAGGCGGGGTCCTCGCTCATGCCCAGCACGGCAATGCCCTTGGGATCGTTCAGGTCCTGATAGAGGACCAGGTCGCGGGCGCTTTGCTCCAGGGTTCGAATGACCGGCTCGGGACGGGTGCAGTTGCCGAAGACCTGCAGTTGCAGGAACAGGCGGCGATCCAGGCTTTGCCCCCGGGCTCCCCGCTCCTGGACGTCGATCTTCGGACCGGCCGGATGGTTCATGTCCAACTGCGCTCCAATCGCACCAACAGGGGTCAGTCGTCTTCCGCCTTTTCCAGCGCCTCCCGCAGGCGGGCCAATTCCTGCTGCAACCGGAGTTGGCGTCGGCCGATACTAAAGACATAGCCGAAGAGGATGAGCCACATGATCCCGTAAGCCGCCAGCAGGTAGTGATTCATCGGACCTCCCTCAGGTGGCGCTGGGCGATCCGCCGGAGACTTTCGACCGATTCCCGGCTTCGTTCCAGGTCGCACCCCATTTTCCAGAGGCAAAAGAAGAGCAGAGCAAGTGCCAGCAAGGTCACCGACAGAGCCAACCACATGTCCGGATGCAGGCCGGAATCCTCGCCGCCGGCGATCACCGGCTGGGGGTGCTGGGTCCGCCACCAGCGGTTGGCCATGTAGACAACCAGGGCGTTCACGGCGCCGAAAATGCTGACGACGGCGCTCAATCTTGCCCGTTGTTCCGGTGATTCCACCAGGCGGCGCAGCATCAGGTAGCCCATGTAGATCAGCCACAGAACGAAGGTGGTGGTGAGCCGGGCGTCCCAGGTCCACCAGATCCCCCAGACCGGCTTGGCCCAGATGGGCCCGCTGACGAGGTTGAGGGTCAGGAAGACCGCGCCCACCTCGGCCGCCGAGGCTGCCCGAACGTCCCACTGTCGGTCACGTTTTCGCAGGAATCGGAGGCTGCAGAAGCACACCAGGTAGATGGCCAGGAAGCCCACCCAGGCGGAAGCAACGTGGAAATAGAAGATCTTCTGCACTATCCCCATGGTGAGTTCCACCGGCGCCAGCACAAAGATGGCGTAGAGAGCTGCCATCATGGCCAACAGGGCTAAAAGCCCGAGGTATTTCTGCAAGTCGATCATGGGATTTTTCGCTCCGGCGCTGGAGCCGACCGAGCAATCGGGACATATTACCCAAATATGGAGCCGGGCACCAGGAACCTCATTTCTCCAGCACGTAATCGAAGGTCATCAGGGAAAGAGTCACGAAGATGATGTCGTAGGCCGCCAACACCGGAATCCAGAAAAACATCACCTGCTCCTCCGGGGGTTGGGCGAAATTGGCGGCCGTTGCCAGGACCGCGCTGAGGATCACGGGCAGAACCAGGGGCACCAGCAGCACCGGGAGCATGACCTCGCTCATGCGGGTGTTGGCGGAAACGGCAGCCAGCAGCGTTCCCACCGAGGCAAAGCCGAGAGTTCCCAGGAAGGTGATGGCCGCCATCCAGCCGATCCGTGGCCAGATGCCGTAGTTGAAGAGGAAGGAGAACAGACAGAGGATGATGGCCTCGGCGAGCAGCAGGAAAAGCAGATTGGCCAGCATCTTTCCCAGGTAGATGCTGCTCCAGCTCACCGGAGACAACATCAATCCCTCCAGGGCATCGTTTTCCTTTTCGCCGGCAAAGGATCGGTTCATGCCCAGCAAGCCGGCAAAAATGAAGGTCATCCACAGGAGTCCCGGTCCGAACTTTCTGATTCCCTCTAAATCCGACTCGAAAGCGAAGTGAAACATCAGGATGACCAGGAGCCCGAACAGCAGCATGGAGGTCAGAACATCCCTCGTCCTGTATTCGGTCAGGATGTCCTTCATCAGTATGGCTGCCGTCTGGCTCCAGAACTTCACCCTAGCGCCTCACTGTAGCGGCTATTCCTGAAACGCGTTCAAATCCGGTTGCAACCGATCTGCTGTCTCAAACGCCTCGTTCTCAGTTCCTTGGCCCCACCGAGCTGTCAGGAGCTCCTGTCAGGAACTGCCGGTAGCGGCTACGAGCCGCCCTGGAGTCGCCGGTCCATTCGGTCACAATGCGGCCACGGTCCAGCAGAACCCAGCGGGTGACTCCCTCCGGACCCTGCTCCAGGTTGTGGGTGGCCATGACGATGGTTCGCCCGGCTGCCGCCCATTGCCGCAGCCGTTCCGAAAGGAGCTCGGCTGCTTCGAGGTCGAGCCCGGTAAAGGGTTCATCCAGCAGCACCAGCTCGGGACCGTGCAGCGTAGCGCGGGCAATGGCCAGGCGCTGCTGCATCCCGCGGGAGAAGCCGCGTACGGGACGATCGGCGCTCAGGTCCAACCCTGCCTCGCTCAGGGCGGCGGCGACCCGTTCGCCGGCTCCCTCGATCCCGTGCAGCCGGGCGTGCAGCCGCAGGTTCTCTCTGGCGCTCAAGCCGGGATAGAGAAACGTCTGGTGGGCCACCAGGCCGATGCGCTCCCTGCCGCGCTCGGGATCCCGGGCGACATCCACGCCGCAGATTCGCACCCCGCCCCGGTTGGGCTTCACCAGTCGAGCCATGACCCGCAGCAGGGTGGACTTGCCGGCGCCGTTGCGACCCAGCAACACCACGAATTCACCTTGGTGGACGCGCAGCGAAACATTCGCCAGGGCCGGGTTGAGTCCGAACCATTTTTCGGCGTTCTCGACGACTACGGCGTCGTCAATCATCAGCTCACTCCCACGCCTGCCACCCTTTTTTGAAACAAAGGCCGGCGCCGAATGGCTGGAAACCGGTTCAGAATCAAGCATAAGCAGATTCTTGATTCACATCGATGCACAGGATGCACAGGATTTTTCTCCTTCAACAAACGCTGGCGAGTGGTGGTTGGGAACCGGTTCTAAGTCAAGCATGAATAGAGGGTTTATCGACATGGATGGACAGGATGAACAGGATTTTTTTCTGGATACGGCGAGCTTGCAGTCCTAAACATCCGCAAATCCGCACGGGATCATCGCCGGAGTCAGCCAATCGTGCAGCAGCCTCCCATGCTGATTATCCTGTGCATCCTGTGCATCGATGTTCAAAAAATTAGAAAACCGGATTGTCGGGACAGGGTCCTTGTTCCCGATAGATCATGAAGACTCGTCGTCTCATTCTCGTATGATCCGGCCGGCAGGGTGGGGCTTGACTTGATTTCATTGCGCCCCGCCGCGCTGTCAGGAGCGCTTCTTTTTGCGCTTTCGCACCTGCTGGTGAAGTCGCTCCCGGGATTGCTGTCCCAGTGCGTAGAAGATGATGGCCAGGGACAGCGCGGCCAGGGTCCCCAGGATGAGAGTTCGCTGTTCATAGATGCGGTTCGGCAGTCGGACCACCCGGAGCTGGGAGTCCTCCCCGTGGTCGTGGCCGTCATGGGGGGAGTGTTCAGGGGCCTCGCCCACGATCCTGAGGTTGACAAACTCCCCCTCGGGGATTTGGGTGATGTGAAAGGTTGCGGACTCGGTCCGGGAGTCTGTACCCGTGGAAACCACTCCCGTGCCGGTGACTTCAAGGGTGGAGGGCTTCACGAACAGTTGAGAGTGGTCGGTCCCGTTGAGCAGTCGAAACTTCAGTTGTCTGTCGTCACTGGGAAACCTGACGTTGTAGGCGACCCAGATTTCATTGATTCCCGGCTTCATGGGGTAGTTGATCCGGTAACCGCCTCCGTCCCGGATGAGGGGCCGCTGAGGCAGAGGAATTCTCCCCAAGCCCAGCACCGACACCTTCAGATCCAGCGGGGATTCCGGCGTGTCGAACTCGAAGGTCGACAGGGAATTCGCCAGCGTTCGCTTGGGTTGCGAGTTGTTGGTGAGGAGGTATTGGTGCTCGATCCGCAACTCGTTGCCGTGAGCCAGGGCGACCATGAAAGGCATGGATACGCCGACTTCGGCGAGCTGGGACGCCGTTTCGTAGATGGTCAGGAGTTGAGGGTCCGCCATCTCGGCCGTGGAAGACAGCGACTGGTTGTAGTTGACTCCCCGGTAGATGGTGCGCAGCAGGATATGCGGGCTCGAAGGGGCCAGCTCGACCTGCTCGAAGGTGAATCGACCTCCTTGAGCAGTGAAGGTTTCCTTGGTGGCGTTCATTCCCTCTCCGAGCGTGAGAAGCTCCACCTTCTGGTTGACCGCCGGCCGTCCGGTGGTCCCGTTGATCACCTGCCCCGAGACTGAGGACTGGGCCCAGGCTGCTTGCCAGCAAAGGCTGGATGCCCAGAGAACGGCCGGGAGCAGTCCAAGGGCGCGGAAGACCGGGCGGGGACCTTCCTTGCGCCTCCGGAGGGGGCATTGGCCGGGAACGGTGGCTATCATGAAAGTCGCTCAGCCCCTTTTCGCTGAGCCCCCGAAAATTCTCTGCCCTGGGAAGGCTGGAGGGAGGGGCGATGTGTCGACTGGAACCCCGACGGATGGGGAGGATGGGAAGGTTTTCGGTTCAAGGCTTCCTGGATTTGCCGGGGCTTTTGCCGCTCTTGAGCACCGCCACCACCTGAGGACTGCCCGTCCGGTCGAGCGGCTCGGGTTGGATCGCTTCGATCTGACTCACCACCCCGTAGGCTTCTGTCAGGTAGTCTTGATGGAGTCGCTGGTAATCCTCGTCGGAGAGTTTCCCCATCTTGTACTCGAAGTCCAGGTCCTTGATGTTCTCGTAGATGGTCTCCTTCCTTCTCAGCAGGCGCTTCAGGCCGGTGGAGCGGCTGTCGATATCCACCAGGAAGGGACTGCCGGCGGTGGATAGCAGGGGGCGAAAGACGTAAATGGCCGCTGCCAGGGATATCAGTATGCATGTCAGAGCCAGCCAGACCATGGAAACTGAACCTCGAATCTTACAGGATGCCGGCTGTTCGGGTGGTGGCTCGACCCCGGAACAGGGGCTCAGTCGAAATCCTTCAACTCCTTCTCCATCCGGTTTCGATACGGTTCCGGAATAGTCTCCGGGGAGGCTGGAGTCGAGGCCGGGAGTGGCCGACGCCGCGTCCACACCCTGACAACTCGATAGAGCACGAGCAGCCCCGCCAGAAGAGCCACCACCGGCAAGGTCCAGGCTACCAGGTCGAAGCCCTCCCCGGTGGGCGCCGATAGAATAACGCCACCATACTTGGCCACGAAGTCGTCGACGATCTGCTCTTCCGTCATCCCTGCCTGAAGCTTCTGTTCGATCTCGCTTCTCAGCGGGTTGGCGGAACCACAATGCAGCATGCCACAGCCCGAAAGCTGGTGGTTGCAACTGCATTGACAGACAAAGTTCTCGGAAACCTTCTTGACCTCGGGCGAAAAGATCTGCGCGGCGGCTGGTGAGAGGAACAGGATTCCCAGTAGCAGAATCAGGGCCGGAAACCGGTGCCGAACCCAGACGGAACCGTGGGCTTGGAATGAAACCACAAGCGGTTCGTTCTGCGCCCCAAGGCCTATCCTAGACTTTGGCATAAGACTTGGCCTCGACTTTCAGCGGAACCTTCTGGGCAGCCCGCTCGTGCTGGTTGGGGATCAGGCAGATCACCGT
>JAPVWS010000012.1 GCA_027493295.1 Candidatus Versatilivorator vitaminiformans
GGGCAGGAGAAAGCCCGTTTTCCGCTGCCTTTCACTGGTGGGCGCCCTGAGAAAGGGACTGTAGAACAGGGGAAGTTTCTTGATTCTGAAGACGGCGTGTCGCAGGTTTACGGGCTCGTCCACCTTGAAATCGGCGCTCCTGGTCGAGAAGCTCCACTTGGGAACCGGATCCTCGCAGGCCGTGACTGTTCCATCCACCATACGATACTCGTCGGCCCCGACCTTTCGAACCTCCTTGGCCTGGAAGAGGAATCCGGTGTCGGATCGACCCTGGAACTCGACCCGGGTATTGCCCCTGACGTCGTAAAAGGTCCCCGTCTGACTGTCCAGGTTGAACTTGAAGCGAGAGGCGTGAAGGCGGGTGAGTCCCTGCTCGAAGTAAATGTTACCTTCGCCTTCAACATCTCCGGTGCTGTCGTTGCCGCAAATCTGGTCGGCCTTCAGCAGCAGGTCCCGGTAGCTGACCTCGACATTGCCCTCGGCGAGATAGTCGTGCTTCCCCGTTCGGGACTGTCGTTCAGCCCGGACGGTGATGGCTTCTTCACCGAACCGGAGGGCAAGAGGGTCGGTTCCGGCGGAAGATGCAGGGGGCCCGGACTCAGGCTGCCGTTCCTGGGATTGGCTGGATCCCGGGAAGGCCGGGAGCAGGACCAGGAACCCGACCAGTATCCCTATCCTGACGGAAATGGCCCGAGTTCCGAAAGCGCTGAAAATCGTTTCCGTCCTTGAGCGAATTGGGTTGAAGGAATGCACTGGAAGTTTTTAGGAAGCGGCTTGGGAGGCCCCGCACGTGAATGAAATGTCGCATCCGTTATGGAGCGGAAGCACCCGGCGGCCCTAAGGACAGCTTAGCATAATGTAAACCTGCCCAGAGGACTCCCCGCAAGACTGGAATATCGCCGGCACGTTCTGTTAACATCTGCCCAACTCACTCAGACCGGGACTCTGTCTTTTAGACTTGACAACCTCCACCGGCTGATCGATTTCCATGATTTGTCCTTCCTGCGGCCTCCATAACGCACCGAACGCCAAGATTTGTATCGGGTGCAAACATCCCCTGCCGCCCTCCTCCGCAGAGCCCACACCGGATCCGAACCCGCCTGCCGAGGCAGCGACCGGAAACCCCGCTGCAGCGGACGAATCGGTTTCCTTTCACGGCAATTCTCCAACGGCGGAGGATTCCCGGCCGCCGCAGGCTGATCAAGCACCCGTCCCCGACCTGAAGCAGCAACCATTGGAAACCGTGGTGAAGGACTTCCTGGATCGGGACTTGGTCAGGACGGAGGTCCCCCATTCCAGCCTGACCGAGCAGACTCCCGCGCATCAGGAGTCTGCGCCCGCGGAGCCTGCCTGGCCGGAAACGGAACCCTTCGCCGACCACAACGCGGACGCGCGGAACGATGTCAGTTCCACGCAGACGCCGCAAGCCCTCCTATCCGGTGCTGAGACGGCCCCCAAGAGCCAGGGAACCCTGTTCTCCGACAAGATCCAACGGATCGAAATCAAACTCAACCAATCGCCCCTTCCATTCGGCGAAAGCAAGCCCCAGGATGACTTGCTCAGGGATTCCATTCACCAGGAGTTGCGACCCGCGACCGTATGGGATCGTTTCGGCGCCGGGATTCTCGATGCTCTACTGGTTGTCGGCTGTTGGCTGATCTTCAGCCTGGTGGTCATCACCTTTACGGATTTCAAGGTGCTCTCCCTTTCCGCCGGTTTGGGGCTCGGACTGGTGTTCCTCTCCATTGCGCTCTCCTACTTTTTTCTTTTCACCGTTCTGGGCGCCCGGACACCGGGAATGGACTACATGGGCCTGGCGGTCATTCGCTTTGACGGCGAATTACCCTCGTTCCGGGATGTGGGTTTACGAATCTTCGGTTACTGCATCTCCGCGGGTTGCTTCGGACTGGGCTTCCTCTGGGCCTGTTTCGATGCGGAGCGACTGACTTGGCACGACCGAATTTCCAAGACCCTAGTGATAGAGTCCGCCCCCCCTCCGGGCGATTGAAGGGTTCCGCTGAAATCAAGGCGATGTTCGGAGCCTGATCGCCTTGCCCGGAGAATGATTCGGCTGAATCGCAAAGGGCCTTTCAATCCGGCCGTTTTCCTGTGGAACCTCCATCGGAGATGGTAATCTTATTTCTGCGGGCTCGGATGCTCTCATTCCGGAGTTGACCTTGACTGGTAAATTCACAGTAGCTTTGGCCCAGGTGTCACCAAAATTGGGGCTGTTGAGGGAAAACCTGCAGCTCCATCTGGACACCATCCGGAGGGCAAAATCGGAAGGGGCGGACCTGGTTGTTTTTCCGGAGCTCTCTCTGACCGGGTACATTCTGCAGGACCTGGTACCTGACGTTGCCATCGATCCCTCAAACGCTCCAAGTCTCCTGCCACTGCTGCAGGGCTGCAGGGATATCGCCTGTGTTTTGGGCTTTGTGGAAGTCTCGGATCGCTACAACTACTACAACGCTGCGGCCTACGTATCCGAGGGCAGGATCCAACATGTGCACCGAAAGCTGTATCTGCCCACCTACGGCATGTTCGACGAGATGCGCTTTTTCGCCATGGGCGAGAAGTTGCGGACGGTCCGGACTCCCTTCGGTCCGTTGGGATTGCTGATCTGTGAAGACCTCTGGCACCCTTCCACCCTTTACCTG
>JAPVWS010000120.1 GCA_027493295.1 Candidatus Versatilivorator vitaminiformans
TCCTCGTCGTGGTCGTGATCTTCGTCCTCGTCGTGGTCCTCGTCCTCGTCGTGGTCGTGATCCTCGTCCTCGTCGTGGTCCTCATCCTCGTCGTGGTCGTGATCTTCGTCCTCGTCGTGGTCTTCATCCTCGTCGTGGTCGTGATCTTCGTCCTCGTCGTGGTCCTCATCCTCGTCGTGGTCGTGATCCTCGTCCTCGTCGTGGTCCTCATCCTCGTCGTGGTCGTGATCCTCGTCCTCGTCGTGGTCTTCGTCCTCGTCGTGGTCGTGGTCCTCGTCCTCGTCGTGGTCGTGCTCGTCTCCTTCGTCCTCATGGCCCCCATGACCATGGTGTCCGTGGAACTCCTGAACGAAGGGCACACCGTAGGCGCCGTCGTCGAATTTGGCTTCGACGCTGAAGAAAGCCTTTTTCCCGTACCAGCCCACGCCCCCGCCGCCATTTTTGAGTTGAGAGCGCGAATTGTAGATCTTGCCCTGTCCCGGCGCCGTGTAGTCACCGGCTCGCACACCCCCGCCGCGGCCCCAGATCATCCAGTTGCCGGTTCCGTACTCCATTCCGGCGCTGCCCGCTCCCAATGCATTGGCGCTGCCGGCCGATCCGGTCACGAATCCGCGAAACCCCTTGTGGGCATGGCGGTGCGCTTCATGGTGGCGGCTGATGGCATTCACGGTGCCGCCCATGGCATTGCCGCTGTAGAGCAAGGTGGCCGGCCCCTTGACGATCTCCAGCCGCTCCAGTTGCGCGGGATTGATCATCTCGCCGTGATCGCCCGACTGGGACGAAAGCGTGCCGGTCCGGATGCCGTCTTCCATGATCAGCACCCGGTCCCCGTCGAAACCCCTCACGATCGGCCGCGCGGGGCCCGGTCCGAAGCTGCGCTTGGCAATCCCGGTGCCGACTCTGTGGTCCAGCATCTCCCCCAGAGAGACATCGGTCGATTGACCCAGTTCATGAGGCCCGATCGATTCCACGCTCTGAAAGGACTCGAAGGTCGTTTCCCGCTTCTCCGATCCGGTCACCGTGATCTCATACTGAGGGGGCGCCAACACCAGCAGGAAGTCGGCCTTGGCCTCGCGACCGGGTTCGACGGTCACCGTGGCGGAGGCTTCGGTAAACAGGCTGTCGAGGTGGGATTCAACCGTGTATCTGCCGGGAGGGACTTGCTGGAACCGGTAGCTTCCATCATCCTGGCTGAGGGTGCTCCGACCCAGCTCCACAATCGTCACGCTGGCGCCGTGCAGGGGATCCCCGCTGGACTTCAGAGAGACGTTGCCCGTCAGGCTGCCATAGGGTTGAGCCTGGAGAGCAGGCTTGGTCGCCAGTGAAAGAGCGGTTGCAGCCACGAGGGAGAGCAACCCCGGTCCGATACGCATTGTTTCCTCCTCTTTTCCTGCAAAACCATTACAGCCGCCAGATTAGGCACCCATTCGCCGACAGGCGAGGGTAAAGTCACCAGCGGGTCCTCTGGTTGGATGAGCGGGATAAAGTGTTTTGGCATCATTGTTGAGTGCTTATGGGAGGCGCATTCCTCCTGACCTGCAAGGCGCTCCTGCGGTAACCTGTCTCCTGGATTTTGTCCCTGCGAACGTTCCGCGCTTGGGACGGACGTATTAGTATGGGGATGGTTCAGTTGCCTTGATTGATTCCCCTCTGCAACCGCAATGCGGTCCTGAATGGGGCCGGAGACGACATGCCGTTTTCATCCTCTGGAAATAAGGGCCAAGCCGGGCCCGCAGGTTTGCCCCCGTCCGTTTCCGAGCGACTCGAAGGCTCCATTGAGCGGGTCACCTTCTTCAGCGAAGAGAACGGGTTCTGCGTGCTTCAGGTCAAGGTGAAGGGACAACGGGACCTGGCGACGGTGGTGGGTTCGGCGCCGACAGTCAACTCCGGAGAGTGGCTCAGCGCCGAAGGCTCCTGGGTCATCGACAAGAACCACGGGCGTCAGTTCAAGGCGGGGCAACTCAGATGCATCCCGCCCACGACTGCCGAAGGCATCGAAAAATACCTGGCCAGCGGCATGGTCAAGGGCATTGGACCGGTCTACGCCCGAAAGCTGGTGCAGAAATTCGGCAAGGAGATCTTTGAGATTATCGAGGAGCACCCTGCCTGTCTGGAAGCGGTGGAGGGCATCGGACCGGGCCGCAGGAAGCGCATCACTCAGGCCTGGTCGGATCAGAAGGCGATCCGGGAAATCATGCTCTTCCTCCACTCTCACGGTGTCGGAACCCGGCGGGCCGCGCGGATCTACAGGACCTACGGGTCCAATGCGGTGGCCCAGGTCCGGGAGAATCCCTACAGGTTGAGCCAGGACATCACGGGAATCGGGTTCAAGACGGCCGACCAGATTGCCGCTAATGTCGGGATTTCGCGGGACTCCGCTTTGCGCGCCCGGGCCGGTCTCAACCATGTTCTGCTGGAAGCGACCCAGGCCGGCCACTGCGCGCTACCTGCTTCCCAGCTCCAACAGGAAGCCATCAAGGTCCTCGAAATCCCTGAAACCATCGTGGAAGAGGCCCTGGCCTGGATGATTGCGCAGGGACAATTGCTGAGGGAAAGCCTGGAAGGAGAAGACCTGATCTTTTTGCCGCACCTGGCGAGCGCCGAAAGAGTCATAGCGGCCAGGATCGGCCAGTTGGCCCGGGCTCGGGCCGACTATCCGGCGATCGACCTGGAAAAAGCCATTGCCTGGTGCCAGCAGCGCTCGGGCAAGGTCCTGGCGGAAAGTCAGCGAGAGGCTCTGGTTCAGGCCCTGAGTCACCGGGTCCTGGTGATCACGGGGGGCCCTGGAGTGGGCAAGACCACTCTGATGAACTCGATCCTGATGATCCTCAGAGCCAAGAAAGTGAAATGCCTGTTGTGCGCTCCCACGGGCCGGGCGGCCAAGCGGCTCTCCCAGGCCACCGGGCTGGAAGCCAAGACCATCCACCGCATGCTGGAGGTCATTCCGGCTACCGGTCGATTCGCCAGGAACCGGCGCAACCCCCTGCGGTGCGACCTCATGGTGGTGGACGAGTGTTCCATGCTGGATGTCCCGCTCATGAGCCATCTGCTGGCCGCCCATCCTCCCGGAGGCTCCCTGATTCTGGTTGGAGACGTGGACCAGCTTCCCTCGGTGGGGCCTGGGATGGTGCTGCAACATGTGATCGCCAGCGGGGTGGTGCCGGTGGTCCGCTTGAAGGAGGTCTTCCGTCAATCCAGGGACAGCCGCATCATTACCACCGCCCACGAGGTCAATAGCGGCAAGGCTCCGGCTCCGGTCTCGGGACCTGCTCCCGACTCGGACTTCTACTTCCTGGAGAAAGATGATCCGGAGCAGATCGCAGGGCTGATGTCGAGGTTGATCCAGGAGAGAATCCCCAGGCGGATGGGCGTCGACTCCATCCGCGACGTCCAGGTGCTGTGTCCCATGCATCGCGGATCGCTGGGGGCCCGGGAGGTGAACCGGAGGCTGCAGGAACTCCTCAACCCGGCTCGGCCGGGACGGGAGGAGGTCGAGAAGTTCGGATGGAAATTCCGTGTCGGGGACAAGGTCATTCAGATGGAGAACAACTACGACAAGAATGTCTTCAACGGCGACATGGGGCGGATAGAAATGGTCGACCCGCTGGACAAGGGCGTGGCCATCCGATTCGAGAGTCAGAAAGTGATCTACGACTTCAACGAGCTGGACCAGTTGGCTCCCGGGTATGCCA
The DNA here is from genome assembly GCA_027493295.1 of Candidatus Versatilivorator vitaminiformans. Classification (GTDB taxonomy): domain Bacteria; phylum Acidobacteriota; class Terriglobia; order Versatilivoradales; family Versatilivoraceae; genus Versatilivorator; species Versatilivorator vitaminiformans. The sequence goes on from JAPVWS010000120.1 coordinate 3,693, forward strand.
TCTCGGTTCACAAGAGCCAGGGGTCGGAATTCCCGGTAGTGGTCATTCCCCTGGCCATGCAGCAGTATCTGCTGCTCCAACGCAACCTCATCTACACCGGGATCACCCGGGGAAAAAAGCTGGTGGTGGTCATCGGGCAGGCCCGGGCACTGCAGGCGGCGGTCCGGAACAACAAGCAGGAGCGCCGGTACTCGGGACTTCTCAGCCGTCTGCGGGGTGGCGCCGCCGCAGCGGTGCAACCCTAGTATCCTGTCTTGAAAAATAGGATTACCATAGAGCCTCTTGCAAAATTCGGCAGCGGGGCTTCTACCGGGAATGGCCACAAAAGGCACAAAAACACAACTTGTGACTTTTGTGCTTTTTGTGGTTAGACAGCATTCTTGACCAAGTCGCACCCAATATTGAAAAAGGCAGAACCTCAGGTTTGCCGGCAAGATGACCTGTCCCGCTACGAATTTCGCGAAAGGCTCCATAAGAAGACGAACCACGAATGGACACCAATGAACACCAATAGCATTGATACGGGGAAGCCGGGCGGTTTCGGGAACCGGCTCTTGAATTGCCGAACGCGGCGCGGCCCGTTCGTTCGGAACCAATCCCGCAAAGTCGTTTCCGGAGAGACAAGGTCCCAGGCGGCAAGGCCGGCCCGCACCGGGAAATCCCTGCTCAGAATGGGAGGGCCCTGGATGGGCCGCACCGGCATTGCCTTGGCCGGCGGTCTCGTCTGGTTGCTGCTGGGCGTATTCCACCAGGGAGCCGAACGATACGTGGCCATCGACAATGTCTGCGCCTGGCCCAACCTGACCCTGATGCCGGACGGAAGCGTGGTGGCGACCATCTTCAACCGGCCCTATTGATTCCCTTCGGAGACATCGTTCAGGGCGAAGGCAAACTGCTGGCGGCCAGCTTCTACCACGAGATCCCGGGAACGGCCAACGCCTACCTGTTGTTCAGTCGGGACGATGGACGCAGTTGGGGCGAAGCCGTCAAGCTGGCGCCCCATGACTACAACGAGACGGCCCTGTTGCGGCTGCGCCCCGATCGCTGGCTGGCCGCCTCCCGGAGTCACGCCGACGGCCACCTGGCGCTTTTCGTCTCGGAAGACGAGGGGAAGCACTGGGCCAGGTCGGGACTCCTCACCCTTCCCGGGCACCATCCGGCCCACCTGCTGCGGATGGCCGATGGTCGCGTCCTGCTGACCTACGGGATTCGGGAGAAGGGGCACCACGGCATCGGCTACCGTACCAGTGAGGACGAAGGCCAAAGCTGGAGTCGTCCCACCCGCATCGTCAACCTTGATGAAACCACCGACGGAGGATACCCCTCGACCGTCCAGATGGCGGACGGAACCCTGCTGACCGCCTACTACAGCAACCGGGTTCCCCAGCACCAGCGCTATCACATGGGAGCGGTGCGCTGGGTGCTGGAAAAGGAGTAGCTCCGTGTCCTTGCCCGGTTGGCTCTTGATCGGACGTTGGGCAGGTTCCCTTCCAATCTCAGGTGCACAGTGTCCTTTATCGGATGGCTTTGGAAGAGCCTCTGGTGGAGGGGGCGACAACCCGACTCGGTCTAACGGTTGTTTGAAAGTTCGATGCGCTCCTGGAGCTCGGCGGCAAGTTTCCGCGCCTCGGCTACTTGCTCGGAGGTCATCGCCAGTCTGAGCTCGTCCTTCGACTTGAATGCTCTCTCTTCACCCTGGGCAGCGGCAAGAATGAACCAGGTATAGGCTTGCACATAGTCCTGCGGCACTCCGTCGCCCACGTGGTGCATATGGCCGAGATAAAGCTGAGCCTTGGGGAGTCCTTGTTCAGCGGCCTGGCGTGTCCAGGTGGCGGCCTCCACGAGGTTTTCCGCTTTCCGCCAAAGGCTACCAGGCTGAGTGATTCCCCGATATTCGTTACTTGGACTTGCCTCCTGGCTCGATTTTTGGCGCCTGTACTCCTAATAAACAGTCGAAACGGTGATTGATTGCAATTTTCTTGGAAGGGATTGTTCAGGACTGCTTGGAGCCTTCTTTCGACAATGATCGCGCCCGCGCATCGATGCGGCGCTTGAGCAGAGTGATGGCACGATTCATGCGGACGGCGACATTGCCGCGAGAGACGTGTAGGCGTCGCGAGATCTGCTTGTTGGAGAACCCCTGGTAGAGACGCAGCTTGATGACCTGGCGGTAGGTTCCCGGCAGCAGATCGATCATCTCCCTGAGCAGAATCAGCAGTTCTCTTTCCTGCGCAAGAGCCTCAGGATCCCGGGTCGGGGTTCTGTGGTCTTGAAGCGGATCTTCGCGGCGGCGGACCTGTTTCCCATGCAAGTCCCTGGCCGTGTTGGTAACGATCCGATGCACCCAGGGACAGGCCTTCGGTCCGTTAAAGGAGGCATGATTGAGGGATTGAAGGATCTTGATCCAACTGGTCTGCAGGACATCATGCACCAGGTCGTCGTCGCCGGCGACCCGCCTGGCGAGAGGAAAGAAGCGGCGGGAGCAGCAGACAATCCAGGCTTCGCTGTTGCCTTCAAGCAGCGGACAATCTTTAGCGGCTTGCTTCAGTTTAGGAGTGGGCAGAACGTGAAAATCGTCAGACATCTCGGGCCCATGGTGGCGGCATCAATGGCCGCTAAACGGGATCGCTCTTTCCAGTATCGCCGAATGCGAGCCACGGCGGCAAGACCCGTCACCACGCAAGCCCTGCAGCAAAATCGGTCAGTTCATCGGCGGCGCCGGCACCGTCACCAGGGATTCCTGCGCAGTCTGACCGGCTGACAGGTCGATCTGCTCCGAGTCCTTTTCCAGGCTTCTCAGGTAATCGGGGTCCTTCTCATTACCGCTTTGGTGATCGACCAGAGCGCACAGCAGATATTTTCCCGGGACCAGTCCTTCCAGAGAATAATTTCCACTCTGGTCCGTCTGAGTTGTCCGGGTGAAGCGGGAGGAAAAATCCCTGTGCCGGGGATCGTCGGCGAAGACCAGGACGGTTGCCCCTTCAGCCATTTCCTGCTCTTCCACCTGTTGAACATGACCACGGATCCGAGCACCCTGGGAGGAAATGTGAATCTCCATTCCATCCAGCCGGTCGTTGTTTTTCAGTTCTATGGGACGATCCGTGAAGTCCTGACCGCCGACACGGATGGAGGAGACATAGTGATTGCCCGGCGGGAGCATGACCATCAGGTGATAGGGACCCTCGGGATGGTTCGCTATCTTGAAGGTGAGATCCTTTTCGATTGAGGCTCTAGTGCCACCGAAGGACAGTCGATTCAGATTGTCCTTCGATGGCAACATGTGCAACGAGATCCGGCGCCAATCCAGGGTGGACGCTTCACCTTCCACCAGGATCCTGCCGGTGATGTCGGCACCCTTGGCAAGCATCAGAGTCAAGCCGCTCAGGTCCTGGTCCACAACCTCGACGTTCGCAGTGGCCAACCGCTCATTCTCACCGCCGCCCGAACGGGCGTAGAGACGATATCCTCCAGGAAGAAGACCCGAAACCTTGAATTCACCCTGCAGGTCCGTGTTCGTGTTCGGTCCCATTCCGGTGGGGAGTTCCTTGCCCGATTGCTTCATGGACATGATCCACACCGAGTGAGCCGGTTTGCCTTCGGGCGTCAGCACCCGGCCGCTGACACTGTAACTGGAACCCTCGATCACGGTGATATTGAAGCCTCCCTTTTCTTCTCCTGCAGTCATCTTGATGGTGGCCGCTTCCTCGACACTCGGGACTCCCGGGTAATAGGTCGGCGCGAACGACCGCCTCGGGCTTCGCGAGTCGCCGAATAGGGGACGAGGGGACACTCGCAGGTAGTAGTTGCCAGGGGGGACACCGTAGATGCGAAAGTGGCCCCGGTCATCGGTCTCGTCGTGTCTGAGAGGCAGCAAGCGACCCTCGCCTCCCAGGCTCCGCAATACCCTCAAACGGACGGCAACCCGCTCCACGGGTTCCTTGTCCTGATCCACCACCCTGCCTTCCACGACGCCGCCTCGGATGAGACGGAAGTCAATGTTCTCCAGGACTTGTCTGGGACCTACCGTCAGCGCGGTACCGACACTGTCGATTCTTAGGCTAAAGGCGGTCTTTTGGCCGTAGGTCCGGGGAAGATAGCCATGTCGGGTTGCCCTCAGCGTGTACTGGCCCGGGTCAAGGTCTTTGAATGTGTAGTGGCCGCTGCTGTCGGTCCGTACGGTTCGGGGAGGGTCGTGGGGGCGTGCGGCCTTCGAACGCAGCGAGAGGGTGGCTTTGGCCAACGGATGGCCACCGTCTTCAGCGAGGACCTGCCCCTGGATCACACCGGGTTCTCCGTCCACGGGGCCCCTGGCGGCTGGTGTGCTCCAGGCAGCGTAAACATCACGGTTCATCAAGCCAGCGCACACGGAGAAGATGGACAAAGCCGACACGAATCCAATAATTAGGACGCATTCCATGATGCCCAGCTTGCGGGGCAGCCTGGTGTACAGGAGGTGGACTATCCGGCTCTTGAGGTTTGAACCGCCAATGGAAGAGGTTCCCACCAGCCGCTGCTCCACACAGGCCCTGACCACCTTCAAGATTCCCGAAATGTAGGTCTCGGGGGATTGCCTGATGCGCAAGACTTCTTCATCGCAGGCTTTTTCCCTCTCCTCGAACAACTTCCTGTCGATGAGCCATACAGGGGGATAAAACCAAAGCAAAGCAAAAATGGCTTTCTGCAGCACGGCAGCGAGGTTATCCCTGCGCTTCACATGAAGCAACTCGTGGAGAATGACTGCTTCCAGTTCCTCATCGCTCAAGCGGCTTGCGGCTCCTTCGGGCAACAAAACCGTGGGTCTCCAAATTCCCCAAAGTCCTGCTTCGGTGACATGGGGTGATACGAGGATGTCAACCTCCTGTTTCAACTGAAGCTGGGAGCGGACTCGCTTCAGGATCTCGGATTCTCTCGAAGAGACGAGCCCATCGCTGGTCTTGACTGTCCAGGCCAAACTCAGAGAGCCTCTTACCCAGCGAACCGCAAAGAACAGAAAGCCTGCGAGCCAGGTCAGCGTGAGCATGCAGTAGAGTTCGTTGTGGGCGGCAGCGGACACCGGCTGAGCCGCGGGCGGGGGGCTCAGGAGTAATGGCTGCAGAATTTCATAGACGGGTCTTCCCGGATCGGAAGCTGGAGCCCCATGGGTCGATTGTTCCAGGGGCGGAGAAGTTAGGGCTGGTGCTTCACCAGGGATTTCCGATACCAGCCATACCAACAGGACCGAGGGAACGAGCAGCTTGACCGCAGCCAGGAGCCAGAACCAGTAACGGGTGCTTCCCGGCGCTCGCTTGAGCAATCGGACACCCAAAGCCACCAATCCAACGAAGAGAGCTGTTTCCCAAAGGTGAACCGCAACGTTGGGCCACAGCCAAAAAGACCACTCTGAGAGCCATGAATGTATGTTCATGAGAGATTGTCCTCCTTTCCTGCTCGCCGACTCCTATGCGGAAGTCACTCGGGTTTTGGATCGACAGGAAGGGTGCTTTTTCGACGGGTCCTTCTTTTCCGGAGGATCCTTTCGATGTCTCGCAGGTCTTCCAGAGTCAGTTTGCCTGTATCGGCCAGATGGGACATCACAGGCCGGGGTGAGCCGCTGAACAGGTCCAGAAAATCGCTCACCAGCCGGCGGTAGGCCTGCCTTCGGGTGATGACGGGAACAAAGACATAGGCATTGCCGATCTTTCGCAGTTTCCGCAGGGCGCCCTTTGCCTCCAGGCGCATGACCAGGGTTTGGACCGTCGTATAGGCAGGCTTTTTGCTTACAGGAAGCTGCTCGAGAATTTCCCTGATCGACGCCCTGCCGAGTTTCCAGAGAGCCTCCATCGCCTTGAGTTCAAGAGGCGAGAGTCTGATATTTTTCCTCTGTGCCAAGTACACCTCCATTACCGCTCATTGCTGAGGACGCCCATCAACGATTGTGTAGTCCTCCGGAATCGAAAAGACCGACGCACTGGGTTCCCCCTGCCGGAAGTCGAAGAATTCGACGATCCGTCGAGCTCCACCAGGAAAGGTGAAGTCTGTTTTGACGTCCAGATGCAGGGCCTCGGAAAACCATGCCGCACCGGGAGCCCGCTGGCCATTGACGAAGACCGGTTTGCCCACGCACTCCACACCATTGATGACTTGCCTGCCCAAGGATTTTGATTGAGATGGAACCATGTTGGGAGAGGGCAGGATCGGAAGTGGCAACTGTTGCATGATCCGGGCAGTTTTCCGACCATGATTGATGATATAGACGTTGCCCGTGGCGGCGTCCTTGAAGGTTGCTCGTCCCTTGGGCTGCTCATCCTCGACATTGATCCGGGTCCTCATCTGCGACCCTGAAGAGGCGCGGAACAGTATTCCGTTGGACTCTTGCAGTAATTCCTCCGAACCATCCGGCAGCGTTCGATAAGTGAGCTCTTTGAACTGGGCGGTAAAGGGGAGCCATTGGGCCTGCAGCGGCAGGGAAAGGGTTGCCCCGAGGAAAAGTGCGAGGCAAGCCGCCGGAAACTTGCCTGCTATCTCTCTTTTCATCGTCTCACCTCCAAAGTCTTCAGGATTCCCGATAGAGAGCGATCCATAGTCCCAAGATCGGCTGACTGGTTTTCAGGGCAGGAAGCTTTTTCTATAATTTACCCATATTTATAACCTCATATGTAGTAGATGTCAATAGAATCTTTTCTACCGGTGCAACGATTGCAACCGTTCTTGATGGAACGATGCTCCTGGAACGACACAGGTCGTGTTGCAGGACAAGGGAGTCTTCGCGAGAGGTCATCCCCCGTCTTGTGTTTTTGGGAGCCTGTTTCAACTGGAAACCCGCAAAAATGTTGCTGTCTTTAAAGGAGGAGTTGATCTATAGGGTCTAATCCGAAGTGGAGAGGGGTTTACTGTGGTTTCGACGCCTTGATGCGCTCCTGGATCTCAGCCGCCATTTTTTCAGCCTCGGCTACCTTTTCGGTGGTCATCTTGGTTCGCAACCAACGGTCCGTGGGCACTTTTTGTCCAAAAACAGTTTTGTAGGAACTGCCCCCTTTGTCCAGGGCGACCTTGAGCCAGGCGTAGCTCAGAATATAGTCGGTCATGAACGAATAATCAGGGGGGTACTTACGACGGTAAAGACTCGACAGTTCCATTTGAGCCAGGTCATGTCCCTGCTCGGCTGCTCGGGTCAACCAAGTCCGCGCCTCCAGCATCGCTTCGGCTTGTGCCTTCGGAAGAACCTCGAAATTCGGGAGATCGTTTGAGGGAACCCTTTTGTACCACTCGTTGATATTGTCCCGAATCATCGCTCCGAGTTGGAACTGGGATTCAGGGTTGCCCCGCCGGGCGTCCTCGATGAGTGTCCTGATGCGCTCCACGGAGGCCTCGGCCTCCTGCAGAATCCGTTCAGCCACCGTGCCCTTCTCCGGGTCGGTGCCACCGAATGCCGTCAGCGTTCCCGCAAGGACCGGTACAACCACCCATGCCTTCCATTTCGTTTCCATGTCGTCCCTCCTCAGTCTGTTCGTTCACCATGTATGGGCAGGTGCGATGCATCAAGGATTTTAAGCCTTACAAAGTAGAAACGTCCGAGAAGCCCCATCATTACAACTTTTTTCGTAGCAGCCTTTTCGCGGGGGCATAGAGAGACCGATTCTCACACGAATTTCCTCTCCACGATATTCCGCGTCACCCGCCGGCGCCTCCGTTCATAGACCTGTGCGCGTGAATAGGGGACGTTGTCGAATTACTGGAATAACTTCAATCTGCCACTGCTGAACTGCTTTGATTCGATAGCGTCTCCAATGCGCTCTCTACAAGTTATTCCAGTAATTCAACAACGTCCCCAGCGCTGCACGAGTCATTTCGCAAACGGCTCATATTGTTCATGGGGAACCCTCCGGCTTCCGCAGTCGCGTGCGCGGCGAACGATAGCGTCCTCCCGGAACCCACGGCCCTTCCAGAATCACGCGACACTTCCTGCGCTCTACTCGAGAATGTGCCTGCCGGGTAAGCGATGCGGCCTCGGCCGAATCTACCCTCGTCGCTTTCGGGATCGGGCTTCCTTGATGACGGGTCCGTAGATCTCCTTGTCGAAAGGAGGGCAGCCGGTGGGGTGTTGGCCCCAGGGATGGGTTTTCTGGCGCATGAGGTAGGTGCAGAAGGTCAGGGTCTTGCAAGTGGTGGCCGGATTCAGGGTCCCTTGAGTCAGGATGTCTGCGGGGAGATCGGGATAGGCTAAAGCTCCCCGGCCGATGCCCATAATGGTTGCCAGGCCATCCCGCAGGTTGGCCGCCCCGGCGTGGTGCTGCCAGTGTTGCAGCCAACTGTAGCCGGTGCCCACGATGGGGAGATCCGGGAAGGCCTGCTGAATTTCTCCGCACAGCCTGAAGTGCCGGTCCACCCCGATCAGGGGATGCTCCGGGGTCTGGTAGTTGCCTTCGTCCGGCTTTTCGAAGGGGCGCCCGATATGGGGGTTGGTGTAGGGATTTCCCATGGAAACGTTGACCAGGCCGACCCCCGATTGCTTCATCAGGGCGATCACCTGCTTGGGCTCGGTGAGATCCGGTTCTTGAGGTCGGTGTTCATCGACGCCGAAGCCGTGGCGGTAGGGCAGGGAACAGGGCCAGGGCTCGCCCCGGCCATTGTCGGCTCCAGCTCGGTAGGGGAGCCCGTCGAAGACCCCGATTCGGGAGGCCAGCAGGAACCGGTCGTGGGTGACTGCCTTGATTTTCTCGATCGCGTTTCTGAGAAAACGAGTGCGGTTGTGCAGGCTTCCGCCGTAGCGGCCCTGCCTGGTCTTGGCCCCCAGCAGTTCATTGCCGAAGTAACCGTGGGTCAGCTTGATGTCGATGCCGTGAAAGCCGATGTCGGCAGCCAGACCGGCGGCTTGGGCGTAGGCGTCTTCCAGCCGTTCGATGGCGGCATCGTCCATCAGCGGATAGTCCGGCGGCAGGGGCACCCGCCTGGAACCGTCCAGGTAGGTCAGCCGGTCCACGATGGGATGGTGGTGGCAGAGCAGGGGCCGTGGGTGGCTGTAGCGTCCCGAATGGGTCAGTTGAAGGATCACCACCAGGTCGTCCACCGATCCGTGGACCTCCCGGTGAGCCTCCAGGGTCCGATCCAACAGCGACCGCAGCGATCTGGCGGTGGCCCGGTTGAGCAGCAACTGCCGGGGGTTGGCTCTGCCTTCCGGGACCACGGCCGTGGCCTCGAACCAGATCAGCTTGGCGCCGCCTCGGGCAAATCGGTCGTATCGCCGGAAGGTGAGTTCATCCGGTTCACCCAGGGGGGTGCCGTCGCACCCCTCCATGGGATGGATGGCCAGAGAGTTGCCGGCCCGGTAGTGGCCGATGCGTACCGGCCGTCCCAGTAGGCTGCTGACGCGCCGGGTATCGGGTTCCAGGCGCAGATCCAGCTTGAGTTGCCGAGCCTCGCGATCCAGGTCCTCCAACGTCGGGTAGCGGAAATAGCGTCTGGGCATCAGGGTATTTCCCGGGAAGCTGACGATCCGTTGAACAGCGTTCCGCGTCGGGAACGCGCGAGATCCAGCACCTGCCCCTGTCCGCGCAGGATTTCCTGGAGCCGGCCCACCGGGACTTGGCGGGGCTGGAGATTTTGCTCCAGGGCCAGGTGGGCGGCTACGCCGGCGGCCTGACCCAGCGCCATCCAGGTCGGTTCCGTGCGAATCGAGGAGTAAGCCACGTGGCTGGTGGAGGCAGCCACCGGGACGATCAGTCCGTCCACCTTCTCCGGAATCATGATGCGGTAGGGGATCTGATAGGGCCGGGTGTTCTCCAGCATGTACAAATACCCTTCCAGCACGGCGGTGTCCCCGGGCCGGCGCTTGCGCACCGGAAAGCTGTCGACGGGGAACTCGCCCACGGCCACTGCGTCCGCGAAGCTGCCGGCCTCCGGCCTGGCCTGGTTTCGGCTGACATCCAGCTCCGTGAGCGTGTACAGACCCACCAGGCGGCGGGCCTCGCGAATATAGAGCTGAAAGGGAAAGTGCCCGTTGTCGGTGAACTCGTCCAGGGGCAGGTGATAGCGGCGCGCAATGCGGCGATGGGCCGGAGGAGCCTCCGAATCCTGCTGCAGAAACCACAGCAGGCCCAGCGTCAGGTTGCGGATCCTGGTCCGGATCTCCCGGCGGACCTCCCAGTCTCCCTCGACGTAGCCCTGGTTCTCCTCGGCAAAGGGGAATCCCAAGGGCCGGGGGTTCATGTTCACATCCGTTTTGCGGTTGGGGATCTCGGACACCGACAGGGCGCGTACCAGCGTGTTGAAATGGGCCGGATAGTAGCCTCGGCCCGGCTTGAAGCGCTTGGGTCCGGCCAAGCGCCCCGCCTTGAGATCCTCGAAGTAGCCAAGATATGAGGTGCGGTCGTAGTCAGGGGGCGGCTCGCTCAAGGGATGGGCGTTGTCCGGGTCGGTGGTCAGGCAGAGACGGTAGGTGTAGGCCGGCAGACGCCGGTCGCCCTCACCGGTGGACCCCGGTAGAAACACCCGCTTGCGGTAGTCGTAGTAGATGACTCCGGCGTGGGGTTCCCCGAACTCGTCCCGGGATTCCCGGCCCAATCGGTAGCGGGCCCCGGCCGAGGCGTAGGCGTCTCCCTCGTAGGTGGCGTCGATCACCAGCCGGGCTGGCAATTGCCTTTGGACCCCGGTTCGACGGTCCTGGACCACCACCCCGCATGCGGATCCCTCTCGAGTGATGGTGGACCGGAAGCGGTGGGATTTCAGCAGGCTGATGGAGGGCTGCTCTTCCACCATTCCGTCGAAGGTGGCTTCAGCCACCGAGGGCTCGTAGTAGTAGCCCTCCCGGCACAAGCGGACATTCTCCGATTCGGGACCGTACCTCTCCAGGTAGTGCCGGTGGACACGCTGGACGAATTCGGCGAAGAAGCCACGAATTGCCGCACGGTTCTCGATGTCGCTCTTGCCCAGTCCGCTGGCGGACATGCCGCCCAGGTGGGCGTGATCCTCCACCAGAGCTACCGAGCTTCCCATGCGGGCGGCGGTTACGGCCGCGGCAATCCCTCCGGGAGTGCCACCCACGACCACGCAGTCGAATTGGCTCGATGGCGGGTCACCTCCGGGTTCCGCGACGGGATCCGATCCGGTCCGGCAGGCCGCCTGGCCTGCCCACAGGCCGGCCCCTGCCATCGATGCGGTGTGCAGGAAGCTCCTGCGGCTGGTTGGCTGTGCCAAGTCGTTCATGGACGGAATCCGGCGCACTTTTGAGAAATCCGGGCTAAGGGGCGCGGACGGAAAAGATGAATTGGTTGATGGCTTCGGCGACCTCTTGCGGTCTCTCCAACGGGAGCGAATGGGAGGCGCCGGCAACCCAGCGCAAATGGATGTTGGCTCGCTCCGGGATTCTCATCTGCCGGCGGCTGGGGCAGGGGCGGTTGCGGTCACCCCACACCTCCAGCACCGGGACGGAAGTCGCCTCCAGAATGGGGAGGCCGTCCCAGCGCCGCCAGATGGAGCGAAAGGCCGCGATTTGACCCTGGTTCAGCCGGCCAAGGGTCCGCTTGCGGGCCTGCAGCCGCTGCCGTTCCAACTCTTCGGACAGGGTGGTGTCGACCTGTCCGGAGAAGGCCTGACTCAATACTTCGTGGTGGGTCCAGCCTTCGATTGAAATCACCCCGTCCAGTTCCAGGGGGCGCTGCCCGGCCAGCTCAATGGCGATCATGCCGCCGATGCTGTGCCCGCCCGCGAACCAGGACTTCCAACCCATCTCATCGGTCAGGCGCAACGTTTCCCGGGCAAATTCCTCGATGGTCCCCTGCAGGGTCGGTGGCCAACTGCGGCCATGCCCCGGCAGCTCCAGGACGGCCAGGTTGAGGTCCTTGTCCAGATGGGCGCGCACCGCGTCGAACTGGCGGTAGTCGCTCCAGCTTCCCGGGATGAGCAGCAGGGACGGGCCTGGACCCTGCCAGTGGTAGCCTGCCAGGCGTCCACCGTCCCGGCGTTTGATTTCCAGGAACCTGGGCGGATTGCCGGTAGAGATCATTTCCCTTGGAGCACCGTTTCTTCGGTCGGGGAGCCTATCACGGCCCGGCGGAGAGGGTCAAAGAGGCGCACCGGCGCCATGCCGGCTGCAGGAACAGGATACGGGTGGGACGCCCGCGCTCCCGGGGGGTACAAACCGGAATCATCCCTTAGGCATTAGACCGGGGAAATGGTTTACGCCTCGACACGGTAACAGTGTTGTATGCTTCCGCCCATGGCCAAGTTCTCCATCTTCGACTACCTGGTGATCGGAATCTACCTGGCCTCCATGGTGGTGATGGGCATCCTCTTCTCCGGCAGGCAGAAGAGCCTCAAGGAGTATTTTCATGCCGGCGGCAATCTGCCCTGGTGGGCGGTGGGCATATCGCTGATTGCAACCCACCTGAGTCCGATCAGCTACCTGGCTCTTCCCGGCTGGATTTTCGAACGGGACACCCGCAGCTCCATTACGGGAGGACTCATCGAGTTCCTCATGGTTCTTCCGACCGCTGCCCTCTGGATTCCGATCTGGGCACGCCTGCGAGTGCTGTCGATCTACGAGTACCTGGAGAGTCGGTTTCATCCTGCGGTCCGCTCGACCGGCGCCATGCTGTTCATCGTCTATACCGTCTTCTGGCTCTCCACCGCCCTGGTGGCGGCTTCCAAGGGATTTGAATCGGTGAGCGGTTTCGACGGGCGGCTGTGCCTGCTGGTCATCGGACTGCTGGGCGCCTTTTATACCGTGCTGGGCGGGATGAGGGCCGTCATCTGGACCGATGTGGTCCAGTACGTGGTCTTTGTGGGTGGCTACCTCATGATCGCCATCGTTCTCCTGAGCTACTTCGACCCCATGGAGATCTGGACCCTGGCCTCGAATCAGATCTCCGAGCGCACCGGCCATCCCCACACCAAGCTCATTTCCCATGAATGGAGCCTGGCGGTGGAGGGGACCATCTGGGTATTGCTGTCCGGTTCGGTAGTGCGAGCCCTGGCCTTCGGAACCAACCAGATAACGGTGCAGCGCATGCACGCCACCAGGGACAGGCGCACCATGTTCAAGGCCCTGCTGGCCAACGCCGTCACCGGCTACGGTTTCGTGCTGTTCACGGTGCCGGTGGCCTGGGGATTCGTGGCCTACTACTCCCAGCATCCGGAACTGAAGCGGCAGATTTCCCATCCCGACATGGTGCTTCCCCACTTCGTTCTGCTGAACCTGCCGTTGATCATGCGCAGCCTGGTGATGGGAGGGGTGTTAGCGGCCCTCATGTCAACTTTCGACTCGGCCCTGAACTCCATGAGCAACGTCACCAACAACGACTTCTACCGGCGCTACCTGGAGCCGAATCGTTCCGAGGACCACTACGTCAGGGTGGCCAAGCTCCTCACGCTGGGTTTCGGTGTGGTCCTGCTGGCGTTTGCGCTCTCTCAATACGACCAGCAGCGAGGCACCGCCGGAGAACATTTCACGCGGCTGACGAGCCTGGTTTCAGCTCCCATCGCTGCCTTTTTCGTGCTGGGCATCTTGTCCAGGAGGGTCAATACCCCCGGCGTCCTGTGCGGCGCGGTGGCGGCCATCGCCCTGTCGCTGGGGTTCAACGGCTTGCCCCCCATGGTTCAGCCCTTCCTCAACAAGACGACTCTTTTCGCCGTGGACTCAGGGGGCTCGGAGGGCTTGGATCAGGGTGCGATCTCCACGAGGCTGGCAGGAGGGTTCAGGAGCAACGGAATCGTGCTCAGGAGCGACGCGGCCGTGTTGGTCCGGGAAGAGGGGCGCCGATGGGACATAAGAAACGGAGAGCTGTTCTATCTCCTGGAGAGGGAAGGCGGAGTGGTGACGGTGGCCCATGAGCCCATCAGTTGGATGTGGATTCCGGTGCTGAGCATGGTGGTGAACCTGCTGGTGGGTTACCTGGCCAGCTTCCTGTTCACACGTCCGCCCCCGGAAAGACTGGCCGGGCTGACCTTGCGAGCGTAGCCGCCTCCCGCGTCCTGTTGTGCGGACCCTTCTGGAGTGAAACAAGGTAAGTTCATGGCTATCCCCAGTAGGGACAGGTTCCGTCAAACCGGTACGTTGGATGAGGGAACATCGATGCACAGGATGCACAGGATAATCAGGATGGGAGGCTGCGACACGAGAAGCTGGCTCCGCCAATGATCCGGTGCGGATTTGCGGATGTCCAGGACGGTAAGCCAGCCGTCTCCAGAAAAATCCTGTGCATCGATGTGAATCACAAATCCACCCATACTTGACTGCGCCTTTTGCAAGAGTCGGCAGCGGGACGTTAACCGGAAATGGCCACAAAAGGCACAAAAACGCAAATTGTGCCTTTTGTGCTTTTTGTGGTTGGACAGTATTTCTCACTCGGTCGCACCCGATAGGGAAAGGGGGCGGAACGGGCCCCGCGGGCCTGTCCTGGATGGGCTTCACCGCCCGCGTCGGAGCTGTGATAGGCTGGGGACCCTTTGCCTGCCAAAAGGGAACCGTTTCTGAAAAACCATGTCCAGCTACCTCTACGTTCCACTGATCGAAGAGCGGAAATTCCTGATCTTCGGGATGGACGCCGCTTCCGGCAAGCTCCGGCTGAACCGGCAGATCCAGTTGTCGGCGCGTCCCTACCAACTCTGCGCAGATCCCGGGCAGCAATATCTCTACCAGCAGCTTCGGAGCGAATCCTACAGCGCAGTGGCCAGCTTTCGCATCGATCCCGCCAGCGGGGATGTGACCCAGATCGGCGAAGTGGAGCTGGAAGCCGATGCCTGCTACGTGGTCACCGACCGCAGCGGGCGCTTTCTGCTGGCCGCCTACCTGATTGCCGGAATGGTGACGGTTCATCCGATCGGCGGCGACGGCGCCGTGCGCGGCCCCGCGTGCGACCAGCGAATCACCGAGATCTATGCTCACTCCGTCCTGACGGATCCGTCCAATCGTTTCGCCTTTGTCCCGCACGTGGCTCCGACCGACACCATTCACCAGTTTCGCTTCGACGCCTCCAGTGGCAGTCTGCGCCCGTCGCGGATCCCCAGAATTGCCACCACTTCGGGTCGTGGACCCCGGCACCTGGCGTTCCATCCCTCCGGCAGGGTGGTGTACGCCAACGAGGAGCAGTCCTCCAGCGTCGGCGCCTATGGCGTGGATCCGTCCAGCGGCAACCTCACCCCGCTTCAGTCCCTTTCGACCCTTCCCCGCGGAGGCTTCCAGGGCAAGAACAGTACCGGTTCGGTCCGGGTGCACCCCGAGGGAAAGGCCGTCTACGTCTCCAACCGCGGTCACAACAGCATTGCCGCCTACGCCGTGGATGGCGGCACCGGACTGCTTTCTCCCCTGGGTTGGGTCCCCAGCCAGCCGATTCCTCGGACCTTGGGCATTACTTCAGATGGGCGCTTCTTTTTTGCCGGCAGCGACGAGTCCGGCCGGCTGTCCAGCTATCGGGTCGATGAACAGGGCATGCTGGAGCCCCTGGAGACCTATGAAGTCGGGGAAGTGGTCTCCTGGATCCTTCCCCTGGCCTTTAATTGAAAGGAAGCGGGAACAATGGTGCAAGTTCCCGGGAAGATGAAAGGAACGCCCTTATGACGAATGCAACAGTGCTCGATGTGGGAAACGGCCGGCAGCTCCTCATCGATGAATGGATCGTGGAGGAGACCCGGAACCTGCGGCGAACCTTGAACCAGCCCGCCAAGTATGCCGGCAATCCCCTCATGTTTCCCCTCTACCCCTGGGAAGGCCGATTGGAGCTGTATGGCACGGTCTGGCGGGAGGAGGAGACCGGCCGGTTTCGGATGTGGTACACGGGATTGGGGAACATGGGTATCACCCCCATGGGCAAAAGGAATGAGACCCGGTGGGGGTTCATGGGCTTCGACCCCGAAGAGCTACTTTACAGCATGGCCTACGCCACCTCGAACGACGGTATTTTCTGGGAACGGCCCAACCTGGGCCTGGTGGAATACGAGGGTTCCCGAGACAACAACCTGGTGCTGCTGAACGCTGCCGGCGGCAACGTCATCCGGGACCCGCGCGACCCCGATCCGGCCCGGCTGTACAAGTCCCTCTTCTACGAGTCCCGCGATCCGGATGGCACCTCCAACGAGGGGGACGGTGTTGCGGTCGCCTTCTCGCCTGACGGCCTGAACTGGACCAAGCATCCGGGCAACCCGGTCATCACCCGGGCCAGCGACTCCCACACCCTGCTGGGTTGGGACGAGAACCATCGCCAGTACGTGGCCCATTGCCGTCCCTCGGTCCACGAGGGCGATCCGACCCGCCGGATCGGGCGCGCGGTCAGCGAGGACTTCATCCATTGGAGCCTTCCCCAGGAGATCGTGGTCCCCGACGAGCAGGACCCGCCGGGCCTGCAGTTCTACCAGATGCCGGTCTTCAAATACGAGGGTCTCTATATCGGACAGCTTGCGGCCTACCATACCCCTCCGGAGGAACCCCACATCCGATTCTTCGGGACTATCGACATCCAGCTTGCCGCCAGCCGGGACGGCATTCGGTGGGAGCGTGTCGGCGATCGCAAGCCCTTCATTCCCAACGGACCGCCCGGGAGCATCGACTCCGGCGAGGTCTACATGGCCAATGCTCCGGTCAGGGTGGGTGACGATCTGTGGTTCTACTATTCGCCTTCCGCCATCGAGCACGGTCCCACCGGACGAAGCGGGCCCATCTGCCTGGCCAAGCTGAGGCTGGACGGATTCGTCTTGGTGGACGCGGGCGAGGACATGGGGACTCTGGTTACGCAGCCGTTTACCTGCGAGGGCGACTCGCTGGAAATCAACGCCCAGGCGCGCGGAGGCCTGCTGGCCGTGGCGGTCCTGGACGGCGAGGGGACCCAGTACCCGGGTTTCGGCAAGATCGACTGCGCCGTTTTTGACGGCGACTCGGTCCGCCAGGCGGTGATCTGGCGCCATGCCTCCCTGGGAAGCCTTAAAGGGAAGGTCATCCGCCTCAAGTTCTATCTGCGGAACGCCCGGCTCTACTCCTTCAGGCTGACAGGCTGAAATCAAGCATTCACTTGAAACAACGAAAAGAGTTATCCACGAAGTGACACGAAGGGGTTGGAGAAGCCTTGAGAGCGATGCGCCAAAGGTCGGGAAGGGGGTCAACGAAGGACACAAGGGACAAAAAGGATTTGTCCGCGAAGGGGCAATAGGGACCAAGGCGGAGGCGAGGGGACGCTTCCCGCCGCATCGTGATCTACAGGCATTATTAACATCGATGCACAGGATGCACAGGATTTTCTGGAAACGGCTAGCTTCTATTGCCGGGAATTCGCAAATCCGTACCGGATCATCGCCCGAGCCGGCTTCTGCTGCAGGAAGCTCTCGTCCTGTTAATCCTGTGCATCCTGTGCATCGATGTTCAATAGGTACAAAACCGTGCTAACGCAACATGGTCCTTGTTCCCAACAGGCTACGTAGATTCGTTGTTTCGCTCTCGAATGATCCGCGCGGCAGGGCGGGGGAGCCGCTAACCAGTCTCTTCGTGTTCTTTTGTAGTTCTTCGTGGCCCTTCGTGGATATCTTTTCCCTTTCGTTGCTTGTTTGAGGCAATGCCTCGCCAGGCCCGCAAATGCCCATTCGCCTCAGGAAGCTGCATCCGTTGATCGGTGCGGAAGTCACCGGGGTCGACCTGGCCGGGCCCCTCGACCAGGCCACGGTGGAAGCCGTCAGGAACGCCTGGAGCCGGTACGGAGTGCTCCTCTTTCGCCGGCAGCCGATCACCGATGAGCAGCAGGTGGCCTTCAGCCGCCATTTCGGGTCGCTCGAGATCTTTCCCCAGGCGGCAAACCGTTCCCAGGCGGTCCCGGAGATCTTTCGCGTCACCAACGTGGGCGACGACAACCGCATCCGGCCGGTCGACAGCCCCGGCGGTCGCTACAGCACGCTGATTTGGGTCTGGCACACCGACAGCAGTTACCGTCGAGTGCCCAGCAAGGGAGCGGTGCTGCATGCCATCGAGGTCGTCAGCAAGGGCGGCGACACCCTGTTTGCCAACATGTGCCACGCCTACAGGCAGATGCCTGCCGAGCTGAAAGCCAGGATCGCGGGGCTGAGGGCGCGTCACAGTTTCCAATACTCCCGCCAACTGCGCCAACTCCCGCCCATGGATCCGGCCGAGGCGGCCCGGGTGCCGCCGGTGGACCATCCCCTGGTCCGCCGCCTCCGGGACGGACGCCTCTCCCTCTACGTCAGCGCCACCTACATGGAGCGCATCCTGGGTCTGAGCGAGGGTGAAAGCAGGAAGCTCATCGACGAGCTGATGGCCTGGGCCACTCAGGACGCGTTCGTCTTCCGGCACCGCTGGCATCCCCACGACGTCCTGATGTGGGACAACCGCTGGTGCATCCACGTGGTGACCCCCTTCGACCACAGCGCCGAACGCCGGGTGATGCACCGCACCACCATCGCCGGCATCGAACCGGTGGAGGGATAGGCTGCTGTTCCCCGGTTTGGTGACAGACCTTCGGACAGAAGGCAGGAGGCAGGCCAATCTGCGCCGCCGTGGCCCCCCGCATCCTTCGATTATTTGAAAGCGGAACCGAAGGAATAACTGAGGCGAGCATAGTAGTAGGCGCCGTTGAATCCGAAGGGGGAGGACTCGCTGTACCGTTCGCCGACGTTCAGTGCGATCGGGTTTTCATCCGGGTAGGTGTTGAAGACGTTTTGGCCGCCGATTGCAAGGGTGATGTTCCGCTTGAAGGAGTAGGCCAGCTCCAGGTCCAGCAGGTGTCTTCCCGCGGAGGTGTGTGAGTTGTCGAAGTCGAACCAACTGCTGTAGTAGCTGAACCTGCCGAGAAGCCGCAGTTTTTCCTCCAACGCCTCGTGTTTGAGGGTGAAGCTGTACCGGGTCTCCGGAAGGTCTTCCTCCAGGGAGCGAAGCCGCCTTTGGCTGAGGGTGTCGGGATTGAAGTCCGTCACCTTGGTATCGGTGTGGTTCAGCAGGAAGCTGAAGTCGGTGTGTCCGCCCAGCCGCGGCGGGGTCCAGGTCGCGATCACATCCAGTCCCGCGGTCCTGGTTGAGAAGTCGTTGGTGAAAAAGCGGAAGTTCTGCAGGTTGGAGGCGCTGGTGACGCCTTCGGCAACCAGGTCTTCGACCTCCTCCGGCCTCAAACTGAAGAGCTGGGTCAGGGTCAGGCGATCGTCCACGTCGATGCGGAAGAGGTCCGCGGTCAGTGTGAACGGCCCCCGCTCCAGGATTCCGCCCAAGGCGAAATTCCGCGACGTCTCCGGTTCCAGGGGATTGCCGCCTCTCAATCTGGCGACCGCGGAAGTCGAGGGAATGGTTCCGTTGTTGACCAGGTCCATGAGCGCCAGATCGAATTGGGTCGACACGTTGAACGCGTTCGACTGTCCTGGCGTAGGAGCGCGAAAGCCGGTGCTCAGACTGCTGCGCAGGGAGAAGTCCTCAACCAGTCGGAGACGAGCCGCGACCTTGCCGTTCAAGGTGCCGCCAAAGCCCTCGAAATCCTCAAAACGCAGCGCGCCGCCGGCGGTCCAGGCATCGTCGTCTCCCTGGAACTCAAGGTCTCCGTAGACGGCGTAGTTGGATCGATTCCATTTGCCGGCCGCGATGGCGCTGAACCCGGGAAAGCCGTTGGAGGTAGCGCTGAATCCCTGCGGAGCCAGAGGGCCGATCCGGAACGATTCGAGCTGGCCCATGCCGATCTCGAACTGCTCGTTCCGCCATTCGAATCCACCGGCCAAGTTGGTCTTTCGGCTCAGCGCGTAGGAGAGGTCGACATTGAAGTTCAGTTCCCTTTGGGTGTACTTGCCGGGGTCGAAGTCAGTGGGCGAGTCGGGCCCGAGCGAAGCATTCACCGTGTTGAAGATGAAGAAGTCGGCTTCGTTGCTGCCGGCGCCGAGGCTGACGTCCCAGTTGATGGCGTTCCCGGTCTGGCCGCGGAAGCCGCCCACCAGCGAGGCATCCAGCGTTTCGCCCCCGAACTGTGGCGTGAATCCGCCGGGAAAGCGCTCCTGGAAGGAGAAGCAGTCGGGATCTTCGAAGACCCTTTTCAGTGCTACCGGATCCGGCACGTGGTCGACGACGCGAACCTCGGGACAGCCGGCCGAACCGTCGAGCACGCCGTCCCTGGCGTCCAGCAGGTCGCCGATGAGGAGTGTCTGTCCGCCATCGGCGCTGAAAACGCCACTTCGGGTATTGGGGTTGCGAAAGAAGAAACCGCCGGTAACTTTCTTCCCGGCATAGTTGGCATGGCCGTAGAATTGCGTGCTTCCGAACACGTTCCCGAAATTGGCCCACAGCTTGACATCGTCGTCGATGTCGGGCGAACCCCAGATCTGCGCCGGATCGCGAATGTGGGTATTCCCCCGTGAGATCAGCGCCGCGGCATCGGCCCTCTGCAGGCTGCGGTCGGTCGGCTTGCTGGTGGCGAACTCACCGCTGAGATTGAGAAAGCCGAATTGCCCCCAGGGCAGGCCCAGGTTCCCGGCGGCGCTCCAGCTTTCGCCGTCACCGGCGGTATAGGCGCCGGTTCGGACCTCGAGGGTGCCGCCTTGGCGGGCGTCCTTGAGTTGGAAATTCATCACACCCGCAATGGCATCCGAACCGTACTGAGCGGAAGCCCCGTCACGCAGCACCTCGACCTGGCGTAGAGCGATGGCGGGAATCACCGCAAGGTCGGGACCCTGGGCGCCGGTAGCAGGACCGCCGCCGCCCCAGTGGATCACGGCCGCACGATGGCGCCGTTTGCCGTTGATCAGCACCAGGGTGTGGTCGGGGGCGAGATTGCGCAAGCTGAGCGGTCGCACGATGGTGGAGGCGTCGCTGATAGGCTGGGTGCTGACGTTATAGGACGGCGCCAGCGTGCGCAGCAGGTTGCTCAGGTCGGCATCCCCCTGGCTGGTGAAGTCTTGGGAGCTGATCACATCCACCGGCACCATGGACTTCGTGACCGAACGGGGCTTGGCGCGACTGCCGATGACGACGATCTCCTCCGTGATGACCTCGAGGAGCTCAGACTCGTCTTCCTTCTGTCCGGTTGGAGCTTGGTCTTCCTGGCTGTCGGTCTGCTGTGCAAATGCCTGCAGCGCGACCACCTGCAGCAAAATGACAGTCAGCCTCGACAAGCGGTAAATGGGGTTGGTTTTCGGCATACTGTTGTGGTTCCGGCACCCAAAGCCAAGAGAATTTCCACTATTGAAGCAAATGCAAATTGCGACATCGGGAAATTGGCCGGGATTGGCCACAAAAGGCACAAAAAATACAAAAAGAGCGGAACGACGAGAAACGACCAAGGTATGCGGGCTTTGTGTGATCGTCAAGGCTCGAAAGCAGAAAATCCGTTTTGTGACTTTTGTGCTTTTTGTGGTGAATCCGTATTGCTCAGCAAGTCGCACCCGAGATTGAAAAAGGGAGAACATCACGTTTGCCGGCAAAATGACCTGCCCGCCGCGAATTTTGCAAAAAGTTTCACTATTCACGGAAGTCCACATTGTCACTATTGTCACTCTATACGTATACTCTACACGCGTCCCTTCACAAACTATTCATGCATCCCCCAAGTAGTTTCAATCCGTTGCTTTCCATTTTGAACTGAAATAGCATGAGCTTCGTTCTCCAATTCCTCGGGGAAGGCGTTTAGTCCCCCCGGAACCGTGTCCACGGATGAAGAAATTCCTCCCAATCCCTAGTTTCTGCCGTTTTCCCACCCTTGGTGGGTTCGGGTCGCGGCGGCGGTTTCGGTGGCTTCCGACCTTCGCCCATCCCAGGTCAAGCTGCCGGAGGACAGCTTGGGCCTTTGCAGCCGGGTGGTTCGCGGTGCTTGTCCTGAGCCCCGATCCGTCCATCTCTGCCGCCGATGCCCGGGATTGGCCTCAATGGCAAGGTCCGGGCCGCGCCGGGGTGTGGTCCTCGGTCCAACTGCCGCGGCGGCTCGACCCGGGTGCGGTCGAGAGGCTCTGGAGCGCCGAAGTCGGCGGCGGTTTTTCGGGTGTGGTGGTCGTCGGGAACCGGGTGCTCACCATGGACCGGGTTGGGCCAGGGGAGGAGGAACGGGTGCTCTGCCTGGACCGCAAGGACGGCTCCCTCCTATGGACCCACAGCTATCCGGCGCCCTACGGGGACCTGGATTGGGGCAAGGGTCCCCGGGCCACCCCCGCGGTCGATGGCGGGGAGGTCTTCACCCTGGGAGCCGTGGGCCGGGTTACCTGTCTCAGCCTCTCGGACGGCAAGCCGCGCTGGAGCCTGGATCTTCAGAAGCGCTTTGGCGGGAAACAACCGACCTGGGGACACTCCGCCTCGCCTCTGGTCGTGGGGGACCTGGTCTACCTGCAGGCCGGAGGGCAGGCCGGCGCCACCGTTGTGGCCCTGGACCGCCGGAAGGGCAGGGAACGCTGGCGCGCCCTGGAGGACCGTCCCGCATATTCCTCCCCTGTCATGGCCAGGGTCGGATCAACCAGGCAACTGCTGGTGTGGACGGCCGATCGCCTGGTGGCTCTCGACCCGCGGACGGGGAAGGAGATCTGGGGGGTGCCCTTCCGAACCAGCAGCTACGACGTGGCCATCATTTCACCGGTTTTCGACGGCAGCCGGTTGTTCGTCTCGGGCTACTGGGACGGTGCCCTGGCCTGCGGCTTGCGGCACGGTCAAGGTCCCGAAGAGCTGTGGAGGTCGCGAAGGTTGAGTTGCCTGATGTCGACGCCGCTCTGGTCCGGGGACCATCTTTACGTTCTGGACAAGCGGGACGGCCTGCTATGCGTCCATTGGCCCACTGGGAAGGTAGTCTGGTCCGACCAGCACCGTTTGACGCCCAGGGGGAGGAACCCTCACGCGGCCCTGGTATGGGCGGGCGCAGGCCGTTCCGGCAAAAATGCCGGGGGATCGGCCGCGGCCGTCAACGCCGTGGGAGAGCTGGCGCTCCTGAACCTGACCCCCGAGGGGTTCGAAGACCGGGGGCGGGTAAAGATCATCGAAGCGGGCGACACGCCTCTTTGGGCACACCCGGCATTTTCGGGCCAGGAGGTCTTCGTTCGCAGCCAAAAGGAGCTGGTCTGTGCCCGGGTATCCCCCTGAAGGGCGGTCGAGTTTCGCCAACCTCTTCTTCGCCTCTGTCGCGCCGGCACAACGAAATCTCGAACAGGCGATGACTTGGAATAGAATAAATGGTCCGGGGGCCTGAGCCTCGGCTACGAATTGCCCGGCGCGGTGGCGCAGGCGAGTGTGCGGCAACGCTTCCATGAACCGCGCCGGTTGACGAATTGGGTTCGGGGGCGGATTCCCCGCTCCCCTTTTACGGAGGGGTTACACTCCCATGTTACAGATGGCACCTGAGACGATGCGCGAACTTGCGCAACATGTGGTGGAAATCCTGATAGAACGGAGTGTGCGTCTGCCGAGCGAGAGGGTGTGGGAAGGCGACTTCAAGGACGCCCTGGTTCATCAGTTGGACGAAGAACCGCCGGAAACCGGCCGGCCGCCCCGGGAGGTAATCGACCGGGCAGCGCAGGACGTG
>JAPVWS010000121.1 GCA_027493295.1 Candidatus Versatilivorator vitaminiformans
GTTCTCCATCCTGAGAGGACCCGACGTTTGGGTCCAGGAAGGGCGCTGGTTGCCGCTTGCCTCCATGGGGATCTTCTTTCCGGGTGGCCAGGCCTCGGAAACTCCAGACAAGCAGGGAGTTACCGGCCTGATGGCTGCCACCGCAATCGGGGCCGGGTCGGCCCTGCAACCCACCCATCCGGCCGCTCTCATGGAGAGGCTGGGAGTGGAAGTGAATGCAGTGGTAAGCCCTGACTATTTTGGTTTTGTGCTCCATGGTCTCTCCGAAAATTTCGCCGCCTGCGTGGATATTCTGGCGGATGCCCTGCAGCGGCCGACCTTCGAAGAGGAGGCCATTGCGGCTCAGAAACAGGCCTTGCGCTTGCAAACCGCAAAGCAGTTGGACGATCCGCGCCGCCAGGCGGAGCAATTGTTCCTGCGGGCCGCCTACGGCGCCCATCCCTATGGCAGAGGCCCCGATGGAAAGCGGGCAGCCCTGGAAACGCTGACCCGTCAGGACCTGTTGGAATGGCACCGACGATATGTCCAGGGCACTCAGCCGGTTGTGGTCATTGCCGGAGACGTGGAGGGGAGCTTCTTTGCCGCCAGGTTCGCGGGCAAGTGGAGGCGCTCCGGGATGGCCCGCATCGAATACGAGGACATTGGCGATCTGCAGAGGCTGAGCGGGGCTCGCGCGCTCGAGGGAAGGGCCAGGAAGGGGCAGCCCTGGCTGGCACAGGCCGGATTTCTGGGACCGCAGGCCTCCGACCCGCGAATGGCCGCCTTTACCGTGCTGCAGCACTTGACCTCGGGCATCGGAGGGAGCCTGTCCCTGGCTCTGAAGCAACGACAAGGTTTGGCTATCGACATCCTGACCTCGGGGCGCCGACTGAAGTGGGGGGGATACTTCTTTGCCCGCCTGACGGCTGCACCCACTGACGGTACCAGGGCTCTGGAGGCAGTGCGAGCTCAATTGACCGCGCTGGGCGAGGGATCGCTGTCGGAGGAGACCATCGATCAGGCCAGGAGAGCAGCCATCCGAAACTACCGGATTGCCAGTCAGCACCGGCGCCGGCATGTCCTGGAACTGGCTGAGAGAGCCATTTTCGGGCAGTCCATCTATGACGTCACCAACACCCTGAAGCAAATCGAGGCAGTGAAATCCAAGGAAGTTGCCGCGCTGGCGCGGGAATTCTTCCGGCCGGAGCTTTTTATTGCCGGAGTGGTTCCAGGGTCCGAGCCTTGACCCGTCCCCATGATTCCCGTGTTAGAATCCAGTGCCATGTACACCCGTTGCGCTTGGACCGCCATGGTGATCCTGCTCGGGTTGGCGCCGCTGTCGCCATTGCCCCTGGCGGGACACGGCCCTCCACCCGGAAGTCCACAGGAGGACGACGGGCCTTTCCGTCTTGAAGTGGACGTGGACCTGGTGGTGTTGAACGTCACGGTGGTGAACGATAACGGAGACAACGTCACCGACCTGACGCGGGAGGATTTTGCGGTTTTCGAGAACGGGATCCGACAGGACATCTCAACTTTCTTCCCGGTGGAAGCTCCTTTCAAGCTGGTGCTGCTGGTCGACACCAGCATCAGCACCCGAAACAATCTCAACCTGATCAAGGATGCCGCCCGCAACTTCACCAAGGAACTGCGTCCCGACGACCAGATATCGGTCACCGAAACCCACTTTTTCCCCCAGGAAGTTCAGAAGTTCACCAATAGACGCAAACTGCTTCGAAGAGCCATCAAGCGGTTGTCCACCTATTCGGTCGGCGGCTCTCGCGTCTACGACGGGGTGGCCATGGCCCTCAAGAGCCTGCAAAGGACTCGTAGCGGCCGCAAGGCCATCGTGGTGCTGAGTGACGGAATGGAGAACTCCAGCCGGGTGTCTTTCGATGAATTGCGCAGGCGGCTGGCCCAGGACGATGCCGTCTTCTATCCCATCACTATCCTGAACAAGGACCGGCAGAAGCAGATCCTGGAACGCTATATCCGGGAAAGCGAGGACAAGGAGGAGGATCCCTACGTGGAGAACGCTCGGCTGAGTCTCTCGGTTCTGGAGGAGGTCTATCAGATTCAAACCGAGCGATTGAGCCAGCTTTCCAATGAGACCGGCGGAAAAATGTTCCTGGTGGCCGACCTGTCGGACCTGAAAGGGGAGTACTCCAAGGTTGCCCATGAATTGAGGCACACCTTCAGTCTGGCTTACTATTCCAACAACCCCGCTACCCAGGGTGGAATGCGGCGAGTCCGGGTAGAGGTGAGAGATTCCAGCCTTCGAGCCAGGACCCGCACCACCTATTTCGTGCCCGAGACGGACCGTGCCGGCTTCTGAACGGTCTGCTCAGAAGTATTGCCGGTGCAGAGGGTCGTACCCGGCCGGGTTGCACTTGCGGCCGAGTCACAGGAGGCGTCAGGGACGGTTTTTCGCCGGCGAGCCGTTGCCCCTTGCTCAAGAGCTCGAGGGTAAAAGGATTGAGGAAAGCGCTTCCCCGGGGAAGGGCGGTCAATGGATGGTGTCGTTATCGCGGCGTTGGCGCTCTTTCCTGTTGAGGTATACCTCGAATTTTTGTCGGGCCCGCCGAAAACGGTACTCCAGGTAAGCGTCCTTGATCGGTTGATACCAGCGCGCTCCCGGGCTGCCTCGATAGGGGCCTCGCTTCAGATAGAGGTAGCCCACCAGCATGCCGCCCAGGTGAGCCGCATGGGAAATTCCGGAGGCGCTTCCGGACAAGCTCGAAAGGAAGGCAATTCCCCCGAAGACCATCACGGCGATTTTGGCCGGAAGCGGGAAGAACAGCATCACGTAGATGATGCGGTCGGGAAAGGTCATCCCGTAAGCCAGCAGGACGCCGTAGATGGCTCCCGAAGCCCCCAAGGTCGATCCCTGATAGGAAAAGAAGTTGACCACCGTGATGCAGAGGCCGGCGCCGATTCCGGTTACCAGGAAGTAGCGCCAGAATTGCCGCCTTCCCCAGTAACGCTCCAGTTCGCAACCGAACATGAAAAGGATCAGCATATTGATCAGCAGGTGAAAGACGCTGGCATGCAGGAAGATGTAGGTAAACAACTGCCAGAGATAAAGGCTGCCGAGCACCATCGAAGGGGTGAGGCTGAACAGGGCCGTGATCGGTCCGCTCAGCCCCCCCGAGAGGACCTGCATCACGAACACCACCACGCAGGCGATGATGATCCACTTCACCGTGGGTGTCAGGGGACCCCCAAAGGAAACGGAGCTGGTTGCGTATCGATAGCGGTAGCTCATCAACTGACCTCGAGGAAAGGTGCGATGGCGGCTTGGAGTTATTGTAGCGGGTTTTGGTGGCGATGCCATTCCGAAACATCCGGGAGGCAGGGTCGATCGGCACGATTCCCGGATTGGGCCGTGACCAGGCCGGATGGCATGTGGGGGACCGCAATTTCATGAAGATCATGCTTGCGCTGGCGCTTGCCCTGTGGCTGTGCACGCTTCAGGGGAGTTCGGAATTCCACGCCTCTCAGCCTGAGGGACCGGCGGAGGAGACTCAGGAGACCTTGGGCGCTGAGGATGCCGAAGCGGCCGAGGAAGCCGAGGAAGTTGAAGAAGGTGAAGAAGAGGAGCCGCCACGTCCCCCCAACGTCCTTCTGATCCTGGTGGACGACCTGGGCTATGGGGACCTGTCCAGTTCGGGCGCGGAGGACTTGCAGACCCCCCACATCGACGCTCTGGTCGAAACGGGCATGCGCTTCAATCGTTTTTATGCGAATTCGACGGTGGGAGCTCCCACCCGCGCGGCACTCCTGACCGGAAGGTACCCTGATCTGGTAGGAGTCCCGGGAAACATTCGGCCCGAGCCCGAGAGAAGTTGGGGCTACCTGAGTCCGGAGGCAACGCTGCTTCCCGAATTGCTGCAGCAGGCGGGATACCAGACCGCCCTGATCGGCAAGTGGCACCTGGGCCTGGAATCGCCCAATCTCCCTAACGAGCGGGGATTCCACCTGTTCCGGGGGTTTTTGGCCGACCGGATGGACGACTATTTCCTACACACCCGCCGCGGCGTGAACCACATGCGGTTCAATGCAGAGACCATCGAGCAGGCCGGTCATGCCACCGACCTTTTCAGCCAATGGGCAATCGACTACCTGGTGGATCGGGCAGAGGACGACCAGCCGTTTTTTCTCCTTCTTGCCTACAATGCCCCTCATGTGCCGGCTCAACCGCCGCCTTTGCACCTGGAGCGGGTGGCGCAGCGGGGAGGGGGGCTGAGCGAAAAGCGGGCCCGGCTGGTGGCCCTCATCGAACATCTGGATGAGGGAATCGGGAAGGTGATGGAGGCTCTCCGGGAAAACGGGCAGGACATTGAAACCCTGGTGTTGTTTACCAGCGACAACGGTGGCGACTTGCGGGCGGAAGCCAACTGCGGGAACCTGCGGGGTGGAAAGCGGGAGATGTACGAGGGCGGGATTCGGGTACCGATGGTGGCGGTCTGGCCGGATAAAATCCGTCCCGGCACCTCATCCAATCGGCTGGCGCTGACCATGGATCTTTTTCCGACAATCGGCACGGCGGCGGGACTGACGGTGGAGTCGGAGATCGACGGGGTGTCCCTGTTCAGAACCCTGGTGGGGCAAATGGCGCCGCCGATGGAACGCACCCTCCATTGGGTTCGCCGGGAGGGCGGACGACTCCACCAGGGACAAGACTACTATGCGGTCCGCCAGGGGCACTGGAAGCTCCTGCAGAACTCACCCTTCGAGCCCTTCAAGCTGTTCAATGTGAGGGAGGATCCCCTGGAAGAACACGACCTGGCCGAACAGGAGCCCCGCGTGGTCTCAAGACTCTCCCGGGCACTTCGACTGCGAATCCAGAAGGCCGGCGCCGTTCCCTGGCAACCCGCGCCGCCCCCTCCGACCGAGTCGGTTCCTCAGCCCGAGTCGGAAGCTCCGTCCGAATCGGAAGCTCCGTCCGGGTCGGAAGCTTCCACGATCTTGCCGTAGTACTGGGGCCTTCGGTCCTTGAAGCGGTTGATTTCGTGTTTGCCGGGCACGCGGGTGATGTGCTTGTCGCGAGCGACAGAGGGATCGATTTCAGCGAAGATGATGTC
>JAPVWS010000122.1 GCA_027493295.1 Candidatus Versatilivorator vitaminiformans
ACTGAACCTGGAAACGGGAGTGGCCCATGCCCTGACCGACGACGCCCACCTCTACGCCGATCCCGTCTTTTCCCCCGACGGGGACCGGTTGGCCTACGTCTCCACCGAGCCCAGCGGGTACTTCAACATCTACGTGCGTCCCATTCGGGAGGGACGCTGGGCGGGACCGGCCACCGCCCTGACCCGGGACCACTCCTACGGGAAAAACCGCCTCTACTTCGGGGAATGGGACATGCACATTCAACCCGCCTGGACCCCGGACGGAAATGAGCTGCTCTTGCTATCCAACCGGGGCGTCCCGCTGGGATCGGGACACGTGTGGCGCATGCCGGCCGAGGGACCGAGCATGGCCAGGGCCGAGCCCATCCTCGAGGAGCAGAGCCTCTACCGGACCCGTCCCCACGTCTCGCACGATGGAAAGCGCTTCATCTACTCTTCCACCGGCGGCGCATCCGACCAGTTCAGCCACCTCTACGTGCTCCCCATTACCGGCGGGGCGCCCTACAAGTTGACTTTCGGAGGTTACGACCACTTCCATCCCCGCTGGTCGCCGGACGGAGAGCGGATTGCCTACATCTCTAACCAGCCCTCGCCTCCGTCCGGTCCCGGTCTGCCCCGGTTGTGGCTGATGGAGACGTACGGAGGCCGCAAGGAGAGGGTGACGCCCCGGAAATTCCACTGGAAGCGCCCCATGGGCATCCTCCGGGCGGAGGTGCGGGACGGCAGCACCCGCCGCAAGACAGGCGCCCGGATCTACGGGAGAGCGGCCGACGGAAAGTTCTACCCACCCAAAGACAGTTACGCGCGCGTCAGCATCCTGGGAGAGCCCTTGTTTCATACTGGCGGGGAATTCGAGATGACTCTGCCCCCGGGGAAAATGACCCTGGAGGCGGTCAAGGGGCTGGAGTACCGGCCGGCCCGGCAGGAGGTGGAGATCCGGGCCGGGGAGGTCTCCCGGGTCAGCCTGGTGCTGTCGCCGATGGTCGACATGGCCGCGAAGGGATGGTACAGCGGGTCCACCCACGTGCACATGAACTACGGCGGAAACCTGAGGAATACGCTGGAGAACCTGATGTTCCTGGCCACAGCCG
Source organism: Candidatus Versatilivorator vitaminiformans (assembly GCA_027493295.1). GTDB lineage: Bacteria > Acidobacteriota > Terriglobia > Versatilivoradales > Versatilivoraceae > Versatilivorator > Versatilivorator vitaminiformans. Next base: position 1,092 of record JAPVWS010000122.1, read on the forward strand.
AGGATCAGGACGTGGTCTGCGAGCTGATCGCCAACAAGGACAATCGCATCCTGGACTGGGACGCCTTCGTCCCCAACAGTATCGAACACCCGGTTTCCGTGTCCGATCCCAACCGGGTGGTGATCGTGGGGGAGGAGTACCGCCCCCCCTTTCACGGCCACGTCTCGCTGCTGGGCCTTCGAGACCATCTCATCTCCCCCTTCACCACCGGCTACGAAGGCACTGGCATCGAGAGCCTCTACCCCAGCAACACCGACATGTTCCGCAAGGCCAGGGCTCAAGGTGCCCTGGTCGGATATGTTCACGCCTATTCCGGGGAAACCGATCCTCTGGAAAGGGGCCTGACCCACGCCAGGACGTTTCCCGTGGATGCCGCCCTGGGCACGGTCGATACCCTGGAGTGGTCCTCGCCCAACTCGGCTACCCTGCGTGTCTGGCACCACACCCTCAACAACGACCTGGGCATCACCCCAGTGGGGGGCGAGGACGCCATCACCGACCTGCACCGGTCCACCCTGCCCGGGGCCTTCAGAACCTACGCACACCTGAAAGGAAAGCTGACGGCCGAATCCTGGATCGAGTCGGTGCGGCAGGGAAGAACCTTCATCAGCAGCGGTCCGCTGCTGGACTTCCGCGTTGACGGCCGGATTCCGGGGGACCGGTTGGAACTGCCCGGGGAAGGGGGCACCATCCGACTGGAGGCCTCAGTCTGGTCCATCGCTCCGCTGGAAAGGGTGACCCTCTATCGCAACGGCGAAGTGCTCAAGGAATTCCCTCTCACCGAAGGGCAGTCGTCGGTCTCCATCAAGGAGGCGCTCGAGGTCAGCGAGAGCGGATGGTTCAGCCTGACGGCCACTGGGCCCCGCCGTTCCCATCCTCTGGAGACCGGGTACCCCATGGCCGCTACCAATGCCATCCGGGTCTACGTCGGTGACGGCAAGATTCGCAGCCGACGCTCGGCCGAGTATTTCATGCGATGGATCGACCGCCTCAAGCAGCAGGCCGAGGAGTGGCCGGATTGGAGATCATCCGAAGAGACAGCCCACGTCCTGGGGCAGTTCGATGAGGCCAGGCGTGTCTATGAACGCCTGGCCAGGGAGGCGGATGAGGAGTGAGGGAATCTTTCCCTTCAATTCCCGGCGGAGGAGGCGGCTGACCAGGCGGTGAGGTCTCCCACCCGATAGGCGTCAGCGAAGCTCTCAGCGGTCACCTGTGTTCTGACGCTGGTCCCCTTCGATCCGAAAGCCATGAGTGCGGTCTGATAGTTGCTGGTCCCCGGAATTTCCAAACACATTTCGATGATGCGGGGCTGGTCGAATTCCCAAGGCTCAGCGGAATTCCGGGCACCGGAAAGGGAAAGGCTGGAGGGGCTGCCGGTGAGCTTTCCCGTCAGGTCAAAAGCCCGGAACCGGAGTGCGGTGCCGGCTGGAGCGGCGCTTCCCGGCTGGGCGGTGACCGAGGCCAGGCTGACATTGCGCCCGTTGCCGAATATGGCAGTCAGCACCCGGCAATCCCCGTCCCCCAGCCAATCGCGGGGGGATTGGCCGGCGACCGACAGTAACTCATCGATTTCGCCGCTGTTCCGGTTCTCGATCAGGGAACGCCCTTGAACATGCAAGGAAGCGGCCGTGCAGGGAGAGCGCGCGTACACATAGACGGCCCCGGTCACCAGGTTGTGCGCGTCGGTGGTGGTCAGAGTCACGATCTCGGCACCTTCCCTGGGAATGGTGGCCTGGAAGAGATTACGGTCCATGAGCTGGCCGTTGAACGATACCGCCGGAGCCTCTGAAGTGCCCTGGTGAAACAGCAGGGCAACCTCGCAGGCACTGGGATTGGGATCGCTGTTGGTGATGACCACTTCGGTGGTGGCAGTGCTTTCCTCCCGGGCGCCCAGGTAGACCTGGGGCAGGTTGGCCACGGTGGCGCAGGACAAGCCGTCCCACAGGGAAAGGCAGAAGGGGTCGTCGACCGCCAGTTGGAAATGCCCGGTGCTGCTGATACCCTGGTTGCACCAACCCGTGTAGGTGCCGCCCTTGGCCGAGGTGAATTGGAGGAGCGTGCTGCAGGTCTCCTGACCGGGATTGGAGGAGGTTGTAGTCAGAGTTGCCGTGTCGGGACCCGTCCTGCGGTAGGTATAACTCCCGAAATTGTCCAGGGGAAGCCCCTCCGACAGAGTCCTGGTCGCGTTGAATTCCCTCTCGTCCCGGAAGAGCAGCGTGAGGCCCTCGGGGCTTCCTTCCGAGCTGATCCCTTCGAGGCTGAACTGCATCCCTGTCAGCTCCTCCGGAGCCAAACCAGGCAGTCGACCTTCGGCCGCGACATCGGCGGTTCCCGTCAGAGCAAGCAGGAAAGCACCCAACCAGGACAGCAGGCCCCACTTGCCCAGGCTAGTGGCTGGCCGGGGTAACCATGCCGGTCCACCTCGGGGACCGAGCCGAGCGAAAAACCCATATGGGATGCTCCCGTCCAACATCGCCCATCCTCAAACGTTTACGGCTTCAAACCGGACTGCCCACATCACCCCTGAAAGGGCAGCATAACCCAGGCGAAACCAGCCCGGCAAGGGCCCGTTGAAGGTTTCGGCGGTTCTGCTTTCTCTCCCGGGGGTTTCCGGATACAATGGCCCACCAATCAAGACAGGAGGTGCCCCCAAGATGCTGGAGTGCGTGGTTCAGGAACAGGAAATTCCCCCGGAAATCGTTGGTGAGCTGAGCGACAGCTCCTCCTGCCTGGACGATCCCAACGAGTTGCAGCGGCGGCTCCGCAACGACGGATACCTGCTGCTGAGGCAGGCTCTGGACTACGAGAAGGTGATGGCCGCGCGCCGGGAGACCCTGGAAGCCTTGGTGGAGGTCGGCGAGATCCACCCTCCGGCCATCGAGGGCATCTTTACCGGGATTAGCCGGAGACAGGAGCGGCCTGAGGGTCTGGGCGCCTTCTGGAAGGCGGTCAGCGAAGGCCCGGGAATTCGGGGGCTGACCCATGGCGGGGAGCTTCGCGGGATCATGGACCGGGTGCTGGGAGAGCCCAGCAGACCTCAGGACTACATCTTCCTTCGAGTGGCCGTCCCCGGCCGCTCCACCGGCCTCCACTACGACCATCCCTTTTTTGCCAGAGGTTCCCAGCGGGTTCACACGGTCTGGCTGGCCCTGGGCGAGGTGACCGTGAAGGAGGGCCCCCTGGTGGTGGTCGAGGGTTCCAACCGGTTCTCGGACCTGATCGAGAGAGCCAGCGCCATCGACTACAACTCCACTTCTTCGCCCAAGGTGATGGTGGACCCCCACCCGGTGGAGCTGGCCCGGGAGCGCCAAACCAGGCTCCTGACCGCCGACTTTGGTCCGGGGGACCTGGTTGTCTTCGGCATGCATACCCTGCACGGGTCCCTCGACAATCGGTCGCGGGCCGGACGGGTGCGGCTCTCCTGTGACATTCGCTTTCAGCCGGCCGCCGATCCCCTGGACGACCGCTACTTCGGTCCCGACCCCAAGGGGACCACCGGCATCGGCTACGGCGAGTTGAACAGCGCCAA
>JAPVWS010000123.1 GCA_027493295.1 Candidatus Versatilivorator vitaminiformans
CAGGTCGATGCGGCTGCCGTGGGCGGTGATCCTGATGGGCAGGCCCTTGGGATTCAGCCCGAAACGGGCCATGTCCAGGTCGTGGCTGCCGTCGTTGCCGATGTCGCCGTTGCCGTAGTCCCGGTGCCACTGCCAGTAGTTGTGAAAGCGATTGGCGTTGAAGGGCCGCTTGGGAGCCGGGCCCAACCACAGGTCGTAGTCGACCCCGGGCGGGACCGGGCCGTCCGGAACCGGAGTGCGATGCCTGTGGCGCTGCAGGTTCCAGGCCTTGGACATCTTGACTTCCCCGATCACCCCCGCCTTCAACAGCTCACCGGCCTTGAGCGTCACCGGGCTCGAGCGCATCTGGGTGCCTTGCTGCACGATGCGGCCGTGCTTCCTGGCCGTGTCCAGTATCACCCGTCCCTCCCGAAACACGTGGCTGGCCGGTTTCTCCACGTAGAGATCCTTGCCCGCCCGCAGCGCCCGAACCGCTATGGGAGCATGCCAGTGGTGCGGGGTGGCAATCACCATGGCATCGATGGCGGGGTCGTCCAGCAGATGGCGAAAGTCGACCACTACCTTGGGCTTGCGCCCCGTAGCCTGCTTGACGGTCTCGGCGGCGCGTTGCCGAAACTCCTGATCGACGTCGCAGACCGCCAGGCAGTCCGTATCGGGCCGCGCCAGGATGCGCTTCAGATGGCTGAAACCGATCCCTCGCAGTCCGATGACGGCCATTCCCAGGCGGTCATTGGCGGACCAGGCGCGACGGGCCGCCAACACCGGGCCCAACGCTCCCAAGGCCGCCCCTCGGGCCGACCGGGATATAAAGGTCCTTCGGGTGAGACGATTCATCAACAATTCTCCCTGTTCTCCTTGGGATGCTCGCAATTGTATGTTCCTGACAGTAGTGTATCCATCGGTTTCGGATTAGCTTTCACTACGCCACTTCGAATAATCTCGGGCGCCGTGAAGGAACGAGAGGATTAGAACTTCCGATGGCCTCACCTCATACAACAGGCGATAACGACCTACAAAGACCTCACGAACCTTAGGATCATCCTGCTCGGGAACGACTCGACCTCGCTCGGAAAGAACCGCCAAGCTGCCTGCTGCTTCCAACGCCTGTTGCAGCAACGACCGCGCACCCTGGGGCGATTCTTGAGCGATGTAGGAAAGGGCTTCGTCCAACGCCGAACGGGCTGCTTTGGTCCAGGTTACCCGGCGCTGTTGACCAACCATTTCTTGCGAAGCTCTCGGGCTACCTCTTGGTGGGATATCGTCCGTCCGGCATTGGCGTCGGCTTGGCCGCGCTCAATGGACTGCAGCACATACAAGTGGTACTGCACGTCGTCCAGACTACAGTCGTCGGGTAAACGGTCAAGAAGTGCTTGAACACTCCGCTTGACTTGCATTTTCATATCTCCCACTGAAGCCTCATTCATTCACTATGCGTAATATCCGGCGGATTTCGATGCCACCCGCCTAAGCTGCAGAACGCCCCTCACACCTCCGCTTCCACCTTGCGAATCATCTCGTTCAGGTTGCGGTAGTTGATCTTCATGGCCTCCACGCGGGAACCGCTGGGGGGGCGGAAGTGGGTGGCCAGGGAGAGGAAGACGTCGCAGCCGTGGTCGCGCATGCCGCGCAGGATGGTGAGGTAGTCCACGTCGCCGTCGCCCAGGGGTCGGTATTCGAACTTGAGCTTGCGGCCGTCGGTCACGTGCAGGTCCTTGAGGTGGAGCCCGTGGAGATAGGGCCGAATGTTGCTGAAGCCGGCGGTGGCCACGTCCCACTCGCCGCAGTTCCAGCAGTCGGCCGGCCCCCACATCACCGTGAGGCGGCGGGAGCCTACCCGTTCCACCAGGCTGCGGAAGTTGCCGGTGGTGTTGGTGTAGTTCCAGGGCATCATGGAGAGGGCCACGTCCACCTGGTAGCGCTCGGCCTCCTCCGCCACCAGGGTGAAGGCCTTCACCAGCTTATCCATGTCCACCTCGGCGATGACCCCGCCCCGGGTGAGCCAGCGCATGGGCCAGGTGGGCTTGCCGCTGGAGTACTCGCCCGGCCAGGCGAAGGTGAAGGCGCCCACGGCGCCCACGCCGATGCGGGAGGCGATCTGCATGGATCGGACCAGGTGCTTGAAGTCTTTTTTGAACCCCTGGTGATCCGCCATGGTCTTGAGATCCAGATCGGTCAGGTGAACGTGCTTGAAGGGATTGCCCGCGTTGAGCAGGAAGATCTCGAGGCCCTGCCGTTCCACCCTCTGGGCCATGCGGTCGGCGGCCGCATCGCTCATCTGGGCTATTTCGGTCTCGTTGAGCAGGCGGTTGAACCAGACGTAGTCCACCCCGATCTCCTTGGCCGTGGCCAACTCCTCGTCAAAGGGCAGCCTCAACTCCGGGATGTACATGGCCAGGCGGAAGCGGTGTCCGGTTGCGGTCTTTCCAGGCGAACCGGGGGCCCGGCCGGGTGCCGAGCCGGCCCGGGCCTGACCGGCTCCCGCAGTCATTAGTGCACCGGCGGCCACGCCCAGGCCGGCGCGTTCGATGGTGGTCAGGAATTCTCGTCTTTTCATCTCGTCTCTCCTTCGCAGAGGGGAATCGGCGGAGCTACAAGCCTTCCACGCTCCAGGGT
>JAPVWS010000124.1 GCA_027493295.1 Candidatus Versatilivorator vitaminiformans
CGACCCCGATACAGGAAAGCGGCTGTGGCGGTTCTGGACCATTCCGGCGGCCGGAGAGCCCGGCTCGGAAACCTGGTTGGGAGATTCCTGGAAGACGGGAGGGGCGCCGACCTGGATGACGGGCACCTATGATCCTGAGCTGGACCTGCTCTACTGGTGCACCGGGAATCCGGCCCCGGATCTCAACGGGGAGACCCGCCTGGGCGACAACCTCTACTCTGCCTCAGTGGTGGCTCTGGACCCCGACACCGGCAAGATGCAGTGGTACTTTCAATTCACGCCTCACGACGTCCACGACTGGGACGCCAACGAGGTCCCGGTGCTCCTGGATCTCGAAATGGACGGCAAGGCCAGAAAGCTGATGGTCCAGTCCAATCGCAACGGTTTCTACTACGTCCTTGACAGGGAAACCGGAGAGTTCCTCCACGCAAACGAGGTGGCTCGGGTCACCTGGGCCTCAGGAATCGACGCCAACGGGCGGCCCATGGTGCTTCCCAACACCGCCCCCACTCCGGAGGGAAACCGGCAGTGCCCGGGAATGGGGGGAGGGTCCAACTGGATGGCGCCTTCCTACAATCCCGACGCCGGTCTGCTCTACGTGGTGGTCCGCGAGGAGTGCACCGACTACTTCAGCAGCGAGCAGGAACTGGAGCCGGGTCACTTCTGGCTGGGGAGTTTCCCTCAGGTTAAGCCGGACGAAGATACCTGGGGCGTGGTCAAGGCCCTGGTGCCCACCACCGGGGAAGTCAAGTGGGAGTTCAAGTTCCACACCCCGACCTGGGCGGGGACGCTCTCCACCGCGGGAGGACTGGTGTTCGTGGGCGACATGGACGGCTATCTCACCGCGCTGGATGCCCATACCGGCAAGAGCCTGTGGCGGTTCCAGACCGGGTCGCCCATCACCACCCACCCCATCACCTACATGCTGGACGGCAAGCAGATCGTGGCCGTGGCCGCCGGCAGCAATCTCTTCACCTTCAGCCTGTCGCCCTGAGATTGGGTTGATCTATTCTCGTCGCTTCCAGGTTTCGAAGTTCCACAGCTCCGAATCCCAGGCGTTCATCCAGACACCCTCGATCTCATTGGAGTGAGCCGATACGGATCCCCGGTGAACCAGGGGGACGATCGAGTAGCTGCCGACCAGCAGGTCGTTGAGCGCAATGGTGATCCGGTTGCGCCGTCGGGTGTCGACCGTGTTCTGGAGCTCGGCGAAGAGCCGATCGTATTCGTCTGACTGGAAGCGCGGGACGTTTGAACCGCGATAGGAGTTGGCCGCCCGGGCGATCTCGGTGGTGACCCAGGACCCCAGGTAGCTCTCCGGGTCCGGGCTGATTCCGCTGTTGGCGTACATCTGAACGTCGGCGTAAAACTTGCCCACGGTGTCCGGACTGGTGATGTCACCACCGAAGAACACGCCGGGATTGACATGCTTCAGCCGGGTCTCGATGCCGAGTTCCGTCCACCAGCCCTTGATCAGTTCCTGGGTGGCCTGGCGCACCGAATTGGTCGAAGTCTGGTAGAGGATCCTGAGAGGAACCCCTTCCCGCTCCCGCACGCCGTCGCCATCGGAATCCACGATCCCGGCATCGTCCAGAATCTTCTTGGCCAGATCCATGTTCTGAACCAGGCATTCGTCGTTGTTGGTGGATGCCTGGGAGGGCGGCGCAGGCCAGACATTGCAGGTCGGACGCCCAGCCTGCTCGCCGTAACCGGTCCTGCCCAGGGTGTCGCGGTCGATTGCCAGTGAGAGGGCCCGCCCCACCACCGGATCGGTCAGGAATGGGTGCGGGTTGGCGCCATCGGCGTACTCGGAACGTAGGTCGCCCAGGCTCGGGTCCGGGTTGGTCTGGTTCATCAGCAGGCGCTCGACTGTCGTGCCGAAAGCAGAGACGATGGTTCCACCGCCGCCCTCTGAGATCGAAGCCAGGACTTCGGGTTCAACCTGGAGGTTCCAGGCATAGTCGGCCTGGTTGAGCTCAAGAACCGATCGTGCCGCGGCCTCGGCCGAACCGCCGCCCTTCAGGATCACTTCACCGAAATAGGGAAGACCCGACTCGACGCCTCGGTAGTGCGGATTGAACCGGTAGAGGATGGTGCCGTCTGTGCCGAAGTCTGACACCAGGTAGGGACCCGTGCCGATGGGTCCCAGGTTCTCGCCGGTGCAGCCGGCCGCCGCCTCGCCCAGGCAGTCGGCGAACTGGGCGGCTTGCAGGATCGGGCTGACGCTGGACACGAACGGGTCATAGGGGAATGACGTCGGTTCAACGAAGGTGATAGTGACGGTTCGCTCGTCGACGGCGTCGACAGAGGCCACGTTTTCGAAGGCCCGAGCCCGGGAGCAGCCACCTCCCGGAGCGGTGCAGTAGCGCCAGGTAAAGACGACGTCGTCGGCGGTCACAGGGGTGCCGTCTGACCAGAGCGCATCATCCCGGATTGTCCAGGTGATGCTGGTCCGGTCGGCGGAGAAGCCGCCGTTCTCGGAGGTCGGCAATTGTGTGGCGAGTACGGGGACGATCTCCCCGTCCGGAGTGTACTCGGCCAGCGGCTCGATGACCAGCGATGCCGCTTCGACATCCTTGGTGCCACGGGACAGGTAGGGGTTGAGAATGGTCGGCGCCTGCCAGTAGAGAAGGGTGGCGCTGCCCCCCTGGCCCGCACCCTGGGCGTCGTCGCCTGGTGGAGAACCGGAGCCTCCGTCATCTTCATTGCCCGATCCGGATGGAATGTCTTCCGGATAGTAGCCGGCGGCGAGCAGGATCGGCATATCGAAGACCATGACCCTCTTGACGAAAGTTACCTTGCGGGCCTGCAGTCCGGTAAAGGGATTGCGCGTCGAGTAGTAGAGGAACGATTCTCCGAAGGTATTGGCGACGCTCACGATGTCCCGGTCGCCGAAGGTTCCGACAAAGCTCGGATCCAGTTCGGATATGCCGGTGCCGAAGGGCTGGCTGTAGGGATCGCCGGTGAAGAGCGCGTTGCCGAAAGTGTCCAGGCCGAACAGGTAGACCGAACCACTTCTCCAACGGGGATCGAACGACAGGGCTACGGTGGAGAAGTATCCCCTCGATTCCAGATCCATGGCGGCGCAACGGACAAACTCCTGCAACCTTGCCCGGGACGGGTCGGCGTCCAGCATGGCTGCGTTGACCTCGTCCCCATGGCAGGTGCCCGGAATATCCCGGCGGTAGATCCCGGCGCCGATCATGGAGGGCACTCCGTTCCAGTCGATGGCCTTGAAGTAGGAAGACTTCGGCTCTTCCCGGCCGGTCACAGGATTGGCGAACGCATAGTAGACCCAGCCTTCGCCGAATCGACTTATGATACGGTTCCCTTCCACGGCGAAGTCGCCGCCGTAATTGTCGATCAGAGGTCCGTGCGGCATCCCCTCCCTCGAAGGGTCGGGTGGGAAGACGAAATACCGAGCTGCCCCTTGGACCGGCGTCTGTTCGACGACGGCAACATAGATCGAACCACTCCTCCATCGCTCTTCCTCGTGGAAGGCCCGCCGGGCCGCCTCGGCGCCCACTTCCTGAACCAACTCGTAGGCGCATTGAACGAATACTCGAACGTCTTCCTCTGTGCGCACGGCACCGGCTACGACAGAGCTGTCCGCGCAGGTCGGCGCATCGCTGCCAACCTCGGCGCCGGCAGCCGGCGCGGCGACCACAAGGATCAAGAACAATGGCAAACAATACAATGGGTCTCGCATGGCTTTATGTTTTGGGAAACAGGAAAAATGGTAAAGAAGGCATACGCGCAGCCGCGACCTGTCAAACCGGCTCATCCATGCCTCCCGACCTCGAGCGCACAATACGGTCCGTGCCTGTTGACGGGAGATCGCATTCTCGCCGGTGCTTAAGCCTACATTCAAGGAGTCGGTGGAAGCAATGCAGTCGCGTGGGTCGGAGGCTGTTTGCAGGAACAAGGTGCGGG
>JAPVWS010000125.1 GCA_027493295.1 Candidatus Versatilivorator vitaminiformans
GGGGGATGGCAGTGGATTTCAAGGGATGTTGGTAGCACGTTAAGCCACGACAGAACTCAGATAAGATACTCATAAATAACACATTTATAGACTTTACTGAACGAAGACAAACATCACTGGATTCTATCTGGACGCTGCGGCGGCGACAACGGCCCGGCGACCCAAGCGCGGCTGCACGCTCCGTCCGGCCTGGCGATAGATAACACCGGAAACTTGTTTATCGCCGACACCCGGAACGAGCGAATACGCCGGGTGGATCCCTCGGGAACCATCACCACTGTCGCAGGCACCGGAGAGACAGGCTTCAGTGGAGATGGCGGTCCCGCGGTCGCTGCCCGGCTGAACAATCCCACGGGTATAGCGGTGGACAGCGCCGGCAACCTCTTCATCGCCGATAGCTGGAACAGTCGCATCCGCCGGGTGGATCCCTCGGGAACCATCACCACCATCGCAGGTACCGGAAAGGTGGGCTTCAGCGGCGACGGCGGTCCGGCAGTCGCAGCCCGGTTGGGGTACCCCGAAGGGGTGGCGCTGGACGGCTCGGGAAACCTTTACGTCAATGATCGACTGAACCAGCGCATCCGTCGGGTGGATGCCTCGGGAACCATCACCACCATCGCAGGCACCGGAAAGGTGGGCTTCAGCGGCGACGGCGGTCCGGCAGTCCAGGCCCAGTTCGACTATCCCCAAGACGTGGCGGTAGACCCACTCGGCAACCTCTACGTCGCCGATACTGATAACAATCGCATTCGCATCTTGACTCGAACCACGTCTCCCGTCACGCTCCCGCGCCCCACCGGCCTGACCGCAACGGCTATCTCCAACTCCAGGATCGATATGACCTGGAGGGACAACAGCCACAACGAAACGGGTTTCAGGATAGGGCGCCGGCAGAACGGCTCGGCTGAATGGGTCGAAGTTGGAACCACTGCCGCCAATGTCAACACCTTTTCCGATGCGGGACTGGAACCAGACACCACCTATCGCTACCGCGTGCAGGCTTTCAACAGTGCCGGGGGATCGGCCTTCTCCAACGAGTCTGTGGCAAAGACCCTGAAAGGAACGCTTATCGACCCCGGGTGGAGAATCGACACCGTCGCGGGTGGTGCGATTGGGGACAACGGTCCGGCAATCCTGGCGGGGCTAAACTTTCCCTGGGACCTGGCGGTAGATGGCATCGGAAACCTCTACATTGCCGACACCTTCAATCACCGCATTCGCCGTGTGGACACCTCCGGGACCATCACCACCATTGCAGGCACGGCAGAGCGGGGCTTCAGCGGTGACGGGGGTCCGGCGGCGGATGCGCAGTTGAACTTACCCCACGGCGTGGCAGTGGACGGCTCAGGCAACCTCTTCATCGCCGATTACGGCAACAACCGCATTCGCCGCGTGGACGCCTCCGGGACCACCACCATCGCAGGCACCGGAGAGTCGGGTTTCGGCGGGGACGGCGGTCCGGCGGCGGATGCCCAATTGTACGCTCCCCACGGTGTGGCAGTGGACGGCGCAGGCAACCTCTTCATCGCCGATTACAACAACAACCGCATTCGCCGCGTGGACGCCTCCGGGACCATCACCACCATCGCAGGCACCGGAGAGTCGGGTTTCGGCGGGGACGGCGGCCCAGCGGTAGAAGCGCACCTTAGTCTTCTTCGAGGAGTAGCGGTCGATGGCGCCGGCAACCTTTTCATCGCCGATACCGGCAACCACCGTATTCGCCGGGTGGATCCCTCCGGCACCATCACCACCATCGCAGGCACCGGAGAGCCGGGCTTCGGCGGTGACGGTGGTTTGGCGGCGGATGCCCAGTTGTACGCTCCCTACGACGTGGCAGTCCACGGCTCAGGCAACCTCTTTATCGCCGACAGCGCTAACAACCGCATCCGCCAGGTGGACACGACGGGGACTATCACCACCATCGCAGGCACCGGAGAGCCGAGTTTCGGCGGTGACAACGGACCGGCGGTCGAGGCCCAGCTAAACTTTCCTCTATCGGTAGCGGTCGATGACGCCGGAAACCTCTTCATCGCCGACGACAACAGCCGCATTCGCCAGGTGGACACGACAGGGACCATCACCACCATCGCAGGCGCGGGAAGGGCGGGCTTCAGCGGGGACAACGGCCCAGCGGTAGAAGCGCAGCTAGGCGGTCCTGGAGGAGTAGCGGTCGATGGCTCCGGAAACCTCTTTATCGCCGATACCGGGAACCACCGTATTCGACGGGTGGATCCCTCGGGAACCATCACCACCTTCGCGGGTACCGGGGAGCCAGGCTTCAGCGGTGACGGCGGTCCGGCGGCGGATGCGCAGTTGAACATTCCCTACGGCGTGGCAGTGGACGGCGCCGGCAACCTCTTCATCGCCGACGCTTGGAACAACCGCATTCGACGGGTGGATCCCTCGGGAACCATCACCACCTTCGCGGGACCGGGAAGGATAGACTTCGGGCCCGAGGAAATTGGGGACGACGGCCCCGCGGCGAATGCTTTTTTATCCCTACCCCAAGGGGTGGCAGTGGATGGCTTGGGTAGCCTTTTCATCGCCGATTTCGGGAACAACCGCATTCGACGGGTGGATCCCTCGGGAACCATCACCACCTTCGCGGGCACCGGGGAGCCAGGCTTCAGCGGCGACGGCGGGCCCGCGGCCGTAGCGCGGCTATGGAGGCCCGTCGGATTAGCGGTGGGCACCACCGGCAACCTCTTCATCGCCGATCGTCGGAACAACCGTATTCGCCGGGTCGATCCGTCGGGTACACTAACCACGATCGCCGGCACGGGAGAGTCGGGCTTCAGCGGCGACGGCGGTCTCGCGGCTGAGGCACGGCTAGCTTCTCCTGGAGGCCTCGCGTTGGACGTGTCCGGAAACCTCTACGTCGCCGACACCCTCAACCGCCGCGTTCGAATCTTAACTCAAACCAAGACACCCATCACGCTGCCGCGACCCACCGGCCTGACCGCAACGACTGCCTCCAACTCCAGGATCGATCTGACTTGGAAGGACAACAGCGACAAGGAATCGGGTTTCAGGGTGCAGCGCCGGCCGGATGGTTCGAGCGATTGGATCGAAGCCGGAACCACGGCCGCCAACGCCACCACCTTTTCGGATGCTGGATTGAAACCAACCACCACCTATCGTTACCGCGTGCAGGCTTTCGACGGCGCCGGGGCGTCCGACTACTCGAACGAGGCCGTGGCCACTACGCTTTCCCAGGTTCCTCCTTCAGTAACGAGTTTTGCACCCAACGGTGGACCAGTCGGCACTTGGGTCACAGTCACCGGAACCCATTTTCTCGGCGCCACCGAGGTCAGCTTCAACGGAGTCACTTCTCGGGAGCTCGAGGTCCAGTCGATGACCCGTCTCCGGGCCGTCGTGCCCGTGCAGGCGACCAGCGGGCCGATCGGCGTGGTTACACCCGGTGGGGCAGGGGTGAGCGAAGACAGCTTCACTGTGACCGAGGCTGGAATCCATAGCCGCCGGTTCGTCCCCATCGTGCTGAGGCTGGGGGGGCAGGCCGGTTCGTATTACACCTCCGAGATCACTCTTACCAACCGGGGCAGCCGGCAGGCCGGCATCGGCTACAGCTATACAGCTTCTATCGGCTCCGGCTCGGGGACGGCCGTCGACTCCCTGGGGCCCGGCCAGCAACGCAT
>JAPVWS010000126.1 GCA_027493295.1 Candidatus Versatilivorator vitaminiformans
CCGTAGGTGCCCATCTTCAGCAGCACCCCGGCCAGGATAACCGAGCCGGCCGTGGGCGCCTGTACGTGGGCGTCCGGCAACCAGCTGTGGAGTGGCCAGACCGGCACCTTGATTGCGAAGGCGATGAAAAAGCCCAGGAAAAGGAAGGACTGAACGCTGCCCGCGCCCAGCAGCCCGGTGAAGGGCAACTCCAGCGCGCCACTTTCGACCATGGCGATCAGTTCCGGCAGGGCAAAGCTGCCACCGCGGCTGCCCAGGAAGAGAATGGCCAGCAGGCCCAACGCAAAGCGGCGAGGCCCGATGGGCAGGTGTTCGTACATCGTCGGCGGATGGCGAAGTCGGGTCATCAGATATACGACCAACAAGAGGAGAAGCCACGGGGGGTGAACCAGCACGGCGAATACCGCGAAGGCTATGGCGACCGATCGGTAAAGGAGCTCGCTGCTGCGGGGAAACAGGGCATGGAGAATGTGCCCTCCGTCCAGTTGACCCAGTGGCAGGAGATTGAGAGCCGTGACGAACAGCCCGGCCCAGCCGGCCGTGGCCACCGGATGAAGCTGGAGTCCGCTGCCTGCATTCAGCGGTCCGTGGATCCATTCGATAAGGAAAGCAAAGAGAAACGAGGCGCCCAGCAGGGTCTCTCCCGCGGGCATGGAATCGAGAGTGGCAACGGTGGAGCCGGCAATGCCCAGCACGGCCAGGGGAAGGGCCACAATCAGACCCATTGCAGGTCCCATGATGGCGATGTCGAACAGCGCCTTGCGGTCGGGAATGCGTCCTCCCATCTTGATCACGGCTCCGAAGGTCCCGAAGGGCGGCAGCGGAACGGGAATGAAGTAGGGAAGGGAGGCCGGAACCCGGTAGTAGCGGGCCGTGAGGTAGTGGCCCATCTCGTGACAGAGGAGGATCAGAACCAGGCTGGCGGAGTAGAGCATCCCTCCCGCAAGGCCGTATTCCAGTGAGCCCACCGCCGAGGTGGTCATCAGGGTCAGAACGAACAGGGTCGGCGGTAGCCACAATCTCTTCCTGGCCGGAGTGTCGGACGGGGGAACCGTTTCCGGAGGAGAGGGCAGGGAGTTGGCTGGTGCATCCACCATGGGACGAAGGGCGAACGGGCCGTCGAAAGGGGAACAGGGATCTTGGATGCTAGAGTCGGGTCAGCAGGTCTCTGACCCTGGTTTCAATGAGATCTCGAATCTCTCTGAACTGCTCAGGTGGCATTGATTTCGGGTCGGGAATATCCCAGGCCTCCCGCCGTCTGGCGGCCAGCGCCGGACAGGAATCGCCGCAACCCATGGTCACCGCGGCAGCGAATTCGGTTGGAGGAATCTCATCCAGGGATTGGGAGCGGTGGCTGCTGAGGTCATACCCCAACTCCGCCATGGATCGGATGGCCGCAGGGTTGATTCTGCCTGAGGGGCGTGACCCGGCGCTGTAGGCCTCGACCCTGCCCTGGCCATGGATGTGGGCGAAGGCCTCGGCCATCTGGCTGCGGTTGGAGTTCTCGATGCACACGAAGAGAACCCGCTTCACATCCGACCCTGCCGGCGGGGCGCTTGTCAACAGGCGGTCTCCTTTCGAGTCTGGCCGCAGCATCCTTCGTCCTGCACACAGCGACAGGCTCCGACCGCCGCCAGGGCTCCCAGGACCGGCGCCGTCAGGTAGATCCAGAGATGGCTCAACTGCCCGGTCACCAGAGCCGGGGCCAGGGAGCGGGCAGGATTCATGGAGGCTCCTGAGATCGGACCGGCAAAGAGAGCTCCCAGGGCAATCACCGAGCCTATGGCCACACCGGCCATGAGTCCCTCTTCCTTGGAGCCCGAGGACACGCTCAGGATCACGAACATCAGGAACCAGGTGAGAATGATCTCCAGAACGAAAGACTGGAAGGCGGATCCCGCCGGCCGGGTAGCGCCCAGGGTGAGATGGTCGCTGAAGAGCAGGCGGAGGGTTCCGCTGGCCAGCAGCCCTCCCAGGCACTGGCTCAGGATGTAGGGCAGGACCCAGCGTCTCTCCAGGCGCCCGGCAAACCAGAAGCCCAGGGTCACCGCCGGATTGATGTGTGCGCCGGAGACGTTTCCGATGGCGTAGATGGTGGCCAGAACCACCAGCCCGAAGGTCAGGGCAACGCCCACGTGGGAGACCACGCCCCCACTCACTTCGTTGATGGTGATCGCCCCGGTTCCGGCAAATACCAGGGCGAAGGTTCCGAAGCACTCAGCCAGTAGTCGTCGCGCCATTCTTAGTCCCGCACACCTGTTCTCGCCGCCTGAACAGTAGTGTCCTGTCTCAGAAATAAGGTTACCATCTCCGATGGAGGTTCCACCGGGAAACGGTCGTAGAAAAGGTCCGTTGCGTTTCAGAGAACCGCCACCGTTGTGCTCCCCCGCCCTGGAACCTCCATCGGCCCAAGGGTTCGGGCGGAACAGCGCCGTCTTCGTCGTCGCTCCTCCTCACAATGAGTGGGCGTTGCATCGTCGTCGCTCCTGGAATACGGCGCTGTTGCGCTCCGAAATATGGCAACCCTATTTCTGAGACAGAACACTAACGAAAATCAATGGATTCGGGAAGACCCTTTGCAGGGGAGTCCGGACGGGGGAAAATCGCAGCGCCGCCCAACAACCGGGAAGTAACTTATAATGGCGTCGTGGCAGGCTTCCGGGGTATTGCGGTCCCGGCGCCTTGAATGGAGTGCTAGCGGAGACCGCCGGTGAAATCGCACAAGGTCGTCATCGTTGAGGACGAAGCCGACATCCGCGAGGTCATCGAATACAACCTCAAGCGGGAAGGGTATCGAACCTCCGCGGTTGCGGATGGGGAGAAGGCGCTTCAGTTGGTCCGAGAAACCCTCCCGGACCTGGTCCTGCTGGATCTGATGCTGCCCGGACTGGACGGACTCGAGGTCTGCCAACGACTCAAGGCCGATTCTGCGACTCGGGACGTCCGAGTCATCATGGTGACGGCCAAGGGAGAGGAGAGGGACATTCTCATGGGGCTCGACCTGGGAGCCGACGACTACCTGACCAAGCCTTTCAGCCCCAAGGAGTTGTTGGGTAGAATCCGGGCGGTGCTGCGCCGGGGACCGCTTCACGAGGAGCAGGCATCCCCCCGACCACTGGTTCGTGGGCCCATGCTCATCGACCGGGAGCGGCACCAGGTCCAGCTGGATCGGAGGCCGGTGGATCTTACGGCCACCGAGTTCCGGCTGCTCCATTCCCTGGCGACCAACCCGGGAAGGGTGTTCACTCGTGATCAGCTCCTGAGCCGGGTCATTGGAGAGAACGCCTCGGTAGTGGACCGCAACATAGACGTGCACGTACGGGCCGTACGCAAGAAGCTGGGGGAGTACCGGGACGTCATTCACACGGTCAGGGGAGTTGGCTACTGTTTCCGAAACCCGGCGGACTGATCCCGAATCCCCTGTCCTGCCGGTGTGGAGACGAGGCCGGTTCGGAGCGGAGCTGCCGGCCCGTCCCAGGCAAGAATGGGATCCGGAAGTCTGAACCTGCATTTCTCACCAGGCCGCTGGACTGATAATGCAGGTCCATTTATTTTCTGCAATGCATTGGTCTGATTGGTCGTCTTGCGATTACACACGGCGCTGGGCGTGCCCTGGCTTGTCCTTTTCCCCTCAGCGCATCCATGCTCGCTCGACCGTAGTGACCGCTGTGCTCTTCGCTCGCGAACACGTGCCGAGGGGAAATATGTCTGCGCCATGATCACGCCCCCTGGTGAGAAATGCGGGCCAATTGCTTGTATACTTTACGAAGGAGATAGAGGCTCCATGTGCCCGCCAACTAAAGGGTGGATTGCGGTTGGGGTTCTTCTGGCCTGCCTCCCGGGACTGCTTGAGGCCGGCGACCCTCGGATCGAGGCTGACGTCGCCGCCCTGCAGCGGAAGTATTCCGGGATGCGAGATCTCCAGATGAACTTCGTGCAGAGTTACGGTTGGCCCGGACGCCAGCCCAGGACGGAATCAGGCCAGGTATTCCTGCGCCGGCCCGGTCTGATGCGGTGGGAATATCGGGAGCCAGCGGAAAAGTTGTTTCTGTCCGACGGTGAGACCATTCACTTTTATCTTCCCGACCGGAAGCAGGTCCAGAAGAGTCGCGTCGGCCGCAGCCGGGATCGGCGCCTCCCCTTTCTGTTCCTGTTGGGACGGGGGAACCTGAAGAGTGATTTTTCCAGGATCGAATGGGCCAGGGAAAAGCCTTTTTTTGCCGGCAACAGGGTCCTGGCGGCCACCCCGGGCAAGGCTGCCGGTCCGCTGGTAGAGGTTCTCATGGAATACGATCCGGATCGGATGCAGCTGCAGCGGGTGGCTCTGATCGAAAGGGGCGGCGCCAGGAACGACTTCATCTTCACCAACATTCGCGAGAATGCGGGCCTCGGCAAGACCTTGTTCGACTTTCAGGCGCCCGCGGATGTGGAAGCGGTCGGACTCCCCTAGGCTGGGAGCCGCCCTGATGGGAGGGGATTCCCGTTCCGGTGGACCGGCTGGGGTGTTCTCCCCCAAGCATCGAGGTATCCCAAATTGGCCGAGTTTTTCTGTCGCCTGGCTGATCCCAGCGGAAGGGTCGTCAACGCCAGCTACAACTCCGTCTCCGAATCGGAGCTGAGGCGGCGCCTTGAGGATCAGGGGTTCTTTGTCTATTCGGTGCGGGAAAAGGGCAAGAGCCTGTCCACCCTGCTACCGCTGTCGGCAGGGCGCCGGAAGATCAAGTCCCGGGAGTTCGTCATTTTCAACCAGCAGTTCCTGGCCTTGATCCAGGCGGGACTGCCGATTCTGAAGTCGCTGGAACTGCTGACTCAGCGGGAGAAGGACGAACAGTTTCGGACCATACTTCTGGATATCAGCGATCGGGTCAAGGGCGGTGCCCTGCTTTCCGAAGCCTTTGAAGCCCAGGGAATGTTTCCCAGGGTCTATACCGCCTCCCTGTTCGCCGGGGAAAAGAGCGGGGGGCTCGAGGAAGTCCTCGCCCGTTTCATTCAATATCAGAAGACGGTCAACGCGACTCGCAACAAGATCAAGACCGCGCTCACCTACCCTTCCATTTTGGCGGTCCTGCTGGTGGTCCTGGTGTCCTTCCTGCTGGCCGAGGTGGTTCCCCGGTTTGCCCAGTTCTACGCGGGGATGGATGCCGCTCTGCCGGCCATGACGGTGCTGCTGGTCGACATCTCGCAGGCCATTCGGGGACATCTCATTGCCGGGATGCTGGTCTCGGGGGTGTTGCTGGTTGTCCTGACCATGTGGGCTCGAAGCATCCAGGGACGGTCCCACATCGACAGACTCAAGCTGAAGCTGCCGGTCATCGGCGAGGTCTGGAGCAAGTTTCTCTTTGCCCAGCTCAGCCGGACGCTGTCCACCCTGCTTTCCGGGGGCACGCCTCTGGTCGGCTCGCTGGAGATCGTGGCCGATTCGACCGGCAACCGGGTGGTGACCCAGGCCCTCAACCGGGCCGTAGTGGCCGTCAGGGAGGGCCAGTCCCTCTCCAGGAGCCTGGAACCCAGCGGCGTGGTGCCGGAAGTGGCCATCGAAATGATTGAAGTGGGCGAGTCCAGCGGCAACCTGAGCGAGATGCTCGGCCACGTGGCCGACTTCTATGACGAGGAAGTCAACACCCGCCTGAACCAGCTCTTTACCTATATCGAGCCGATCCTTCTCATGATTCTGGCCATTATCGTGGCCTTCGTTCTGATCGCCCTTTACCTTCCCATTTTCAGTCTGTCGTCCCGTCTGGTGGCCTGAAGGGGAGAGAACGCATGAATTCCCAGAATGAACCTCTGCAGGACCCGGCAGCGGTGGACCGGGACCTGGGCGCCGGGAAAGAAGAGCAGCAGGCTCGCCACCTGGCCCAACGGTACCGCTGTGAGTTCGTGGATCTGGCGAACTTCCCCATGGATCCCGAACTCTTCCGCGACATCCCGGCGGAGTGGATGTTCCGCTACAACTTCGTCCCGCTCAAGATGGTCAATGGCGCCCTGATGGTGGCCATTTCCGACCCGAGCGAGTTGATGCTGCAGGATGAGCTGGGCACGCTGTTGGGGAAGCGATTGGTGGTGAGGGTGGCCCGGACCTCCCAGATCGGAGACATACTCAAGAAGAGCGAGTCTTCCCAGCGGGTGCTGGAGGAAGCCACCGAGGGCCTGACCCTGATCAAGGAGGACGAAACCGGCGAAGAGATCTCCATTGAGAAACTGACCGATGAGGCGGAGAGTCCCATAATCCGGTTGGTGGACTCCACCATCTTCAACGCCCTGGAGCGCCGGGCCAGCGACATCCACATCCATACCGAAGACAACGACGTCAACATCAAGTACCGGATCGACGGCGTTCTCCAGCAGGCCATGGCGCCCATTGCCAAGGAGCATCACTCCACCATCATCTCCCGGATCAAGGTCATGTCCGAACTCGATATCGCCGAACGGCGGATCCCTCAGGACGGTCGCTTCCGGGTCCGTTACAAGGGCCGCCGCATCGACTTTCGCGTCTCCATCATGCCATCCATCCATGGCGAGGATGCGGTGCTGCGGGTGCTGGACAAGGAGTCGATGAGCGAGAAGTTCAGCCAGCTCAACCTGGATGTGGTCGGATTCAACCCGTCCGACCTGCGAAAATTTCGCCGCTACATCCGCGAGCCCTACGGGATGGTGCTGGTCACCGGTCCGACCGGTAGCGGCAAGACGACCACCCTGTATGCCGCAGTCTCCGAGATCAAGTCCGAAGAAGACAAGATCATTACCATCGAGGATCCCGTCGAATACCAGCTCAAGGGGATCACGCAGATTCCGGTGAACGAGAAGAAGGGGCTGACCTTTGCCCGCGGACTGCGCTCCATTCTGCGGCACGATCCGGACAAGATCATGGTGGGCGAGATCCGGGATTCGGAGACTGCCCAGATTGCCATCCAGTCGGCTCTCACCGGCCATCTGGTCTTCACCACGGTGCATGCCAACAACGTGGTGGACGTGCTGGGTCGATTCATGAACATGGGGGTGGAGCCCTACAACTTCGTCTCCGCCTTGAACTGCATCCTGGCGCAGCGTCTGGTCCGAGTGATTTGCGAACACTGCAAGCGGCCCTTCCGGGCGGACGCGGCCCTGCTGGCCGAATCGGGGCTATCGGAGGTTGAGGCCGGACAGCAAGTCTTCCACGAGGGAGCCGGGTGCCTGGAATGTGGAGGGACCGGCTACCGGGGACGCACCGCCATTCACGAATTGCTGGATCTTTCGGACCGCATCCGGGAGATGATCCTGGAGCGCAGGCCGGCCTCGGAGATCAAGAAGGCGGCTCTGGAAGACGGAATGACTTCGCTTCGGGATTGCGCCTTGCAAAAGGCCTTTTCCGGGGAAACCAGTTTGAGGGAGATCAACAAGGTCACCTTTATCGAGGGCTGAATCGGCTCGGAAGTCCGGCAGGTGCCAGAGGTTCTGGAAACAGTGATGGAATTGTCTCGTTTAGGCCGATCATCAGGGAAAAAATCCGGTCGGAGGCGGATTCAGTCTCCACTGCGCCGGTACTTTCAGCCGCGCTTGCCCGGAATCGCCTGTGAGATCTCTCGCCAGCATTTCTCGGTGGTGCGGCTGGATCAGCGTCGTTCCCGCCAGGTTGACGGTTTTGCGGTCGAGAACATCCCTCAGGGGTTGGTCGAGCCTTCCTTGACCGAACCCATTGTGAGATCCGTCGAGGAGCTTGCTAAAGTCATCAAGGCGACCCTGATCAAGGCTGGAGCCGGTACCAACAGGATTTCCCTGGCTATTCCCGATGCCTGCGCCCGGGTCGCCATTCATTCCTTTGAAACGCTGCCCTCGAAACGGGAGGAAAAGACGGAGCTTCTCAAGTGGAAGCTCAAGAAGACCATTCCCTACGATATCGACGATTCCCACCTGAGCTTTGTGGAGCAAAAGACTGAAGCCGGCAAGACCTATGTCATCACGGCCAACATCCACGGGGAAGTCCTGGCACAGCTCGAACAAATTTTTGAATCTCTGGGAATTCACGTGGGATTCGTCACGCTGTCCAGCTTTGCCGCCTATGAGCTCCTGGTCCGTCAACACCAGGATGAGATCCGGAAATCAGTCCTGTTCATGAGAGTTCGTGCCTCCAACATCTCCTCGCTGATCGTTCAGCAAGAGGTCGTGGTCTTCTATCGCCACACCGATTACAACTTCGAGAGTCCCATGGATTTGATGGTGAATTGGTCGGCGGACCCCTACGAAGAGATCCATCCCTGCCTGATGTACTATCAGGACAAGCTGGGGGCCGCGGGAGTGGACACGATCCACCTCTCGTTCCCGCGGGACTTTACCGAGGCGGAGCTATCGTCTCTGACCGAGCGCACTGGGGCTTCGGTCTCGAACTTCGATGCCTCCAGAATGGTTCAGTGGAACCGAACCGTGCCGTCAAACCTGGTCCACCACATCCTTGCTCCTGCACTGGGACTGGCCCTGGGAAAATTCTGAGATGCTGAGAGTCCCCCTCAATCTTGCCTCCAAGCCCTTTTTCAACAACCGCAAGTTCTATGCGGCAACGCTGCTGCTGAGTCTGCTTCTGGTCGGCCTCTCGGCCGCCAACCTCCTGCTTTATCTGGCTCATCGTTCGCAGAGCCTGCGGCTGAACCGGGAACTGGCCGATCAGACCGCGGAAGCCCGCAGGCTGGAGCAGGAGCAGCAGGAAATCTGGGCCCGGCTGCAGCGGCCCGAAACCGAGGATTTCCTGGATCTGGTGGATTACCTTAATCCCCTAATCGCCCAGAGGACCTTCTCCTGGACTCGATTCCTCAACCAATTGGAGAACCTGGTCCCCCACAAGGTTCAGATCGTGGCCATCGCGCCCAGGATCGTTGAGCGCGAAATTGTGGTGGAGATCTTCTGCAACGCCCGCTCCGGCGCAGACTACATTGCGTTCATCTCGCGGCTGGAGGCGGACTCCGACTTTTACCAGGTCAACCTGATGAGCGAAGACCTGTCGAAGAGCCCCAATTTTGTCGGCAAGCACTACCAGCTGGAAGTGAAGTATCGAGTCCAACCGCCGCGGGAGCGGGCAGACGCGGGGGAGGCGACGTTCGACCACGCTCCAGGGAGCGTTCCTTAGATGCCGGCTGCCACCAGAATTCGCAGACCCGATCCCAGGAAGCAGCGGCTGGTCCTGTTGAGTTTGCTGGGACTGTGCCTGCTGAACCTGCCCATCTACTTCCTGCTGGTGCGTCCGGTGATCCTGGCCGACCAGATTGTCACGGCCAGGGCCCAGGAGGTGCAGTTTCAGCTCAGGCAGCGGCGGAGCGTCCGCGACAAGCTCCATGAAATCGAGACCCGGATGCGCGAAAGCCAGTCGCGGTTCCAGCAATTCAAGCAACAGAACCTCTTCTCCAGGGAGCAGGGGAACTCGGAGCTGCTCAGAGAGTTGGAAATGGCCTGTCGCAACGCCGGACTGGTCAAGACCCGAGGAGTGTTTCAGTACGACCGCGACACTCGATTCGGCACCCGGAAGCTCAGCGTGGTGTTGCCGATCGAGGGGAGCTACGGCAATATCCGCAGGCTCCTGAACGCTCTGGAGAACCACTCCAAGTTCATCATCGTCGATTCGCTGAACCTGGAGGATACGCGAGAGGGATCGGGCAGCATTCGCATGGACCTGCAGCTGTCCACTCTCATCGGGGCCGGACATGAGTGACCCCAAGCAGAAGAAACAACTGAAGCTGCTGGGCGCCCTGGTGGTGGTGCTGGTGGTGGTCCTCTATTGGAGTTGGGGCCAGAGCTCCTCGCCCTCTCTTTCGACTTCGGGTGGGTCTCCGGCGGCCTGGCGGGGTCTGGAGTCCTTTGTCCTCACGACCGGCCAGCCGGGAGACGGCAGGCGGGGGAGGGAAATTCCGGCGGCCCAGATCAACTCCAGCATCGATTTCGAAGAGTTGGGTCGGATGGAAAAGATCGAGCCCTCCCTGGCGCGAAACATGTTCGCCTTCTACACGCCGCCTCCATCCGCGAACCCCAATGGGGGGGCGTCCCGACAACCCCCAAGATCCGGGAATCGCACAGGTGCGGGGAACCGGCCGTTCGTCCCCGGTGGGGCCTCCTCGCCGGGCCGGAAGGCCGTGGACATTCCCCTGAAGTATTACGGTTTCAGAAAGGACCCACTGGGGAAGAGACGCCAAGCCTTCCTGGCCGACGGAGACGACCTCTACCTGGCCTGGGAGGGGGATGTGGTCGCCAACCGTTATCGAATCCATCGCATTACGGATTCCATGGCTGAAGTCGAAGAGGTCGCCTCCCGGACCAGGAAACGGCTCGATTTGGAGCTGCCCCCGGAATAGGCCGGCCGACAAACGGGGTCTTGATCATGGCCTGCAAACGGCGCAGGAACGGCAGCGAGGCCGGCTACACCCTGGCCCTGGTGATGGTGATGGCCAGCGTGTTGCTGGTCGCTCTTTCGGAGGCGGCGCTCAACTGGCAGACAGCCGTCAAGCGGGAACGGGAAGAAGAGTTGATTTTCCGGGGGGAACAGTACCAGAGGGCCCTGATTCTCTGGTATGCCCACTGGAGCTGGACCCTGGGCTCGCCTCAGGTGGCCTATCCCAGCACCGTCGAAGCCCTGCTGAACACCAACAACAAGCGGTTTCTCCGCCAGCCCTGGACCGATCCCGTGACCAACGAGGAATGGCGCATCATCAAGGTGGGTCCCAACAACCGGCCCCTCTTGACGGTTCTGCCGGGCACGGCCGAGACTGGCACCGGAGGGGAGCGGAACCCATACCGATCGGGAGGGGGCGGCCAGTCCCGGGAATCGGGCTCGCAGGCAACCGCAACCGCCGGGCAGACGGCGTACGGACAGACCCTCAAGACCCAATCCGTGAATTCGCCGACGATCGGAGGCATCGCCGGCGTCGCCAGCACCAGCGAGGAGGAATCCCTCAAGACCTACAACGGCCGCAACAAGCACAACGAGTGGGAGTTCTTCACCGACTTCGCCGCCCTGGCCGCCCGGGCCCAGCGGGGGCGGGCCGGCGGCGGCAGACCCGGCCAGTCCGACCAGCCGGGTCGGGCCGGTCAGGGACGAGACAGGCCCGGGGGACAAAATCCCCTGTTCGGTCGCCCCGGCCAATCCAGACGCCCTCCCGGCGTCAATCCCGGCAACCGCCCGGGTGTCAACCCTGGGAATCGCCCTGGTGTGAATCCTGGCAATCGTCCCGGCTTCCCCTTTCCGCCCGCACCCCGGCGTTAGAGCCTGTGGAGGCTTTGACTCAAACCGACAGACAACGAAAAAGGATTGCCACGAAGGGACACGAAGAGACTGTCTGAACGGTATGGGCGGGCCCGGAAAGCCGCGTTGACAACTCCTTCCAATGATCTATAATGTCGCCCTTTGGGTCCTGCCTGTCACTCCTCAGTAGCTCAATTGGCAGAGCATCCGGCTGTTAACCGGAGGGTTGTAGGTTCGAGTCCTACCTGAGGAGCCACTGCACTATTGTATGATATTGATAATAAACGATTTACAGATTATTTTGAAAAACAGTTATCACTCAGGGTGTCACAAAAGAACACCTACACCGCAGGCACCCACCCCGTAGTCGCCAGCCCCGCAGTGCCAGCCGCAATGTAGTGAGGATTTCAGTGTGACATTCCTGAAGGCACTGATCTGAGATACTTTACGAGACGAGGAGAGATAACCCTCCAACATGGGATAGGAGGTGGTTACCGAAAATGGCCTTGTCTATTCCGCCTCGGCTTTCAATTCATGGGGAATGCGACCTTCCGGGTATTGTTGGGCAGCCCGGCCCTTGTTTGGAAGGAGGACCGCCAGTTGTTAAAGGGAACTCAGCAGAATTTGGAGTCCATATCCTTGATCCCGAGCACAGGCGTCTTGTCCCTGGCTCCCCCTCCAACGTGATGCCTATCCTTGGCGTGGCGGTTATAGTCCTTGCCACTTAGATTAGCCTCGTCTACTTCGACCGGACCACGGAAGGGCAGGGCTTACCCTCTTCCCAAGCTTCCCTAATTCGGTGCATTAGGTGCCAGAAAAGAAAATAAGCCTCGGAAAAGATGATTGATTTTCCGAGCTTGGCGCCGGAGCCCTAGCGGGGAGATTCTCTATGCCCGAGACTACGGCTACCGGGATTGGCCAATGTACGTTTGATTCGGGTTAGACCGTATATAATTTCCACAAAGTCTACGACCTCTCGGATTTGCGGCGGTAATCCCGCCGGTCAAGGCACTGGTCGTAGACCTCTCGGTCGATCCTGATCCAGTCGGTCTTGTTGATCCCTCTGCGATTCCGGGAGGCAGGACTCTGTGGAAAGGCGCTGGCAACCTTGATCCACCGTCGCTGTTCCCGTGCGATTGCGCGAATCTCCTCAGCAACCTCCGAGAGGTCCTGATCCTGGCTTATGATGAGCGCCACATCGTATTCGCGACGATGAGCAAGTGCAATCACGTCGAGCGCGATCCGAACGTCGATTCCCTTCTCTTCTCCGGTCAGAAAAGAGTGCTGCGTGCCATTAGGTAAAGCCACCGTGCGGTTCCGGTACCGAAGCGGCCTGCTGTACACGAAGACACCCTGTCGCCCCATCGTCGCGAGCTTGTGGGTCCAAAAGAAATGCCATCTGCGATTATCGCCGACATCAGGAATCCCGGTGTAGAAACGTACTTGGGTGCGCTCCCATCCCTGTCTCGCGCAAACTTCCCTTGCGAGCGCCGACACGTCGTAGTTAGGGTAGGTATAGCCGAATGCTTCGCGAGCAGCGTGGAAGAGGTTCTGGCCATCCACAAAGGCAACTGCGCGCTTGACTTGAGGCTCGCCGTTCAATGGCCAATCGGGAAAGAATAACCCCGCCCGAGGCCGTTCGGCGTGTCGAGCGGGGAGCACATATACAATAGGATACTACACCGTGGGCACCGACCGTCAATCCCATTCATGCCATGCTGTCTATGCCGTGCGGGTGGATGTGAACTCTCCACCACTCGGGCGAGAGGAAACCATCCAAGCACAGTAGCCGACACGGATCACGAATGCGACGAAACGCCGCTAGAAACCGGTTCCCGTATTTAAACCGGCTCCCAAAACTCAATTAGACACGGGAACCGGTTTGTTTCAATAAATACAATAGCTTAGGCTGTGAAAAACAAACCGGTTCCGATTCCTCTCCCCTATACGCGCGCAGGAACCGGTTTTTAACAGTGTACCGCCCCCGATTTCTTGGACAGATAACACCCACCAAACTCTAGCCTCCGGTTTCAGCGCAATGGATTGCCTTGCCTAAACCGGAGGCTTGAAGCACGGCGGCAATCAATGCCAGGTTGAGAAGTACAGCCTGGGTCCGGACCTTCATCATTTCAGCCTTCCCAGGGATACGCGAGGCGGATTCTCGCTTCCCTTTTTCGCGGCGGACGCGGGAAATCCGTATGAACCCTTTTCGGCAGCGGCGTTTCGGGAAAATGCCACATCCACAACCGCGAGGGCTCCGCCTTCTAAGACAGAAGAGTTGGGGGTGTTGAAAGCATGCGCCACCTACGTGCGCCGCCAGGTATTTTTCGGTGGCCCATTGATACGAAGACACCGCCTTGACCCTAGGTGCCGGAAAGTGTCGATCCATCCCGCTCCGGCCGAGCCTTCATCATGGCCGTTCAACGGTTCACCCGCCTTCTCCGCGCTGGCCGGTAATGGGTCCGGAAGGGTGCCGCATCCATGGAACGGTCGTTTGCAGGGTTACGCGGAACTGTACCATCCCCAATCACGGTTCCGGCCTTTTTCTACTAAAGAAAATCACCATTAATACACGATATATGCATAATTTATCACACTAAAATCATACATTTTTTGTTATCGTACTCCCCTTTCCCGCCGCGATAGGAGCAGTGCGAACGGGACTATTCCAACCAGAAGGACATCAACGCCTGTAAAGTGCTGACTCGAGCGAGAGTCCGTGGCCGGTTCACCCAGGCCGTCCGGGCGTACGACGAAGCTCTTGAAGAGGCCTGCGATTACCTCGATCCCTTTACAAATGTCGACACACGGAAACCCCCAGATACAGTGCGAGCTACCGGCAACTCTGTGAGTACGGGATCATCCGGAGCGTGCCGGCGCACAGCCCCTGTTAACTGAACGAATGGTGCAAGCACCCAAGGGAGTGATGTCCAACGGTCGGCGATTCATTCGCCGACTCTTTCGGAAGGATCGGGCACCCCAAGAAGTCACGTCGGAGGCTGTGGAGGACAGAGTGCACGAAGACGGGATGTATGGGAACACCCAATCGGAGAATCGCCCCGCCTTGCCTGATTCGCGTTCTCCGGAAGGAGACTGGGACCATCATGCTCCCACGGAAAAGCAACTCCGATACATTGATGTCCTGGGCGGGGACCCCTCCAGCATGGAGACAAAAAGGGAGGCCAGCGACCGCATCGACACCTTGCTTCGAACGAGAGGCCGTTGGCCGCTTGATCCCGACCTGTTGCAAAAGAGGGGTGCCAGGGCCAGTGCCGAGTCCGACGGGGAGTGGAGATCAGCGCACCACAGCCTACTGGCCAGCTTGCGGCTTGACCTCCAGAATTATGTCGACCTGAGCCTGAGCAACCTCCGGACCAAACTGAGCGATCCACTCGGACCGGGCGGCTCGAGTCAGTCTTGGGGTCCAAAAGAGCTGGTTCACGGTGCGGAATATGAATTAAAGCAGTTGGAGTTGTGTCGAAAATGTGGCCAACCGCCGGATAGCTTGTCCTTGTACGGCATCGACAACGCGGGATCCGAGCCCGCACCGACACAGACGTATTCTGGTGACGATGACTCGAAGACTCATGGGACAAGCTGGCTCGGTCTGATTGCGATTTTCGCCGGCTGCGTCACGCTTGAAGCCGTAGCCAACATCGCGTTGCTCATGGATGCCCTGCCCGGCGGAGCGCTGTCCGCCTTCCTGCTGGCAGTCCTAATCTCGGCGATCAACGTCGGGGGGTTCGGGATCATGATGGGGCTCCTCCTATTCACTCTTCGTCGCCATTTCGGCAGCACGAGATCCAGTTTGTTTCAGGTTGTCTGGGGTGTCTGGATGCTATCTGCCTTGGCTTTCAACCTCGTCGCGGGCCGCCATCGAGAAGCGTATGCGCGTGTTCTCCACGAGATCGAAAGGGACCCGACCGCCCCGGTTCCGGCCCCCCGGGACCTGCTCCCCGACATACCATTCAATCCACTCGCATGGGAACTTGAGGCCCTCCTCTTCGCCCTGCTGGGAATGTTCCTCTGTGCCCTGGGATTCGCGAAGGGGTTCACCTTCTGGCGCGGAAAGGCGGGAAACCAGGACGAAGACAATCGTGGGCAGGGCAAGTCTGCAGAAGCTGACACCGTGAACGAAGCCACGTCACCTATTTCTCGCCAACTCTTCAACACATTCCTCTCGCTGCCACAGCACTATCAGCGCAAATTGACCGATTTGCGAGGCGAGGTCGCCAATTGGTACAGAGCACTTGACCAGGAGCGTCGCAACGTGACGACACTGCTGGAGAGGCTAAAAGTGGAGGAGAACCGGCGGGCCTGCATCGACAACGTCGAACATGCATTCATCGTGGCGCACAACAAAAACTATCCCGGCAAGATAGACCTCCAATGCGTGGAGGCTCATCGCCTCAAGAAGTACACCGAGCCACTCGCGGTAACGGCTTCGGATCCGCAGGTCCTGGATGAGGCGGGGGCGCTGGTTTCCGAGTGGAGGGAATCTGGAAAGGCCGAATTCGACAAGCGAATCGCGGCGGCGCACGAGGAGATCACCGTGATCTGGAACAACTACAAGCCACTCTGCCTCGGCAAACCCGAGCGGATCGTAGCCAACGGGAAGGTGGCGCTACCCGCAACGGGGGCAAGTTGATGACGATGTCCGGACAGAAGCCTTGGAAGGTGGCGCGTGCGATTCTTGTTATTGTGGTCTCAGTCGCAGTTATTTTCGGGATAGGGTACCAAACATGGTACACCGATCAACTGAGAGTCCGGCCCCCCGACTACTGCCCGACAGGCACTTGGCCTCAAATCAGGGAGGGATTTGAGGTTCCCGGTCACACTGCAATACTTGTCGACACCTCGAACGAGATCCCCGCCGAGGACGCCGAACTAGCGTTTCAGAGAATCGACGCCTGGACGAGGGATTCGGCGCCGTTTCTTCAACGCCTGTCAATTTTCGGCCTGCCCGAGTCCGCGAACGACCGGGTCGTCCGCAGCTTCGGTTCCTGGTGCGTCCCGAAGGAC
>JAPVWS010000127.1 GCA_027493295.1 Candidatus Versatilivorator vitaminiformans
CTGGGTCTCGGAGAGAAGCAGGCGCTTGGCGAATAGCCGGCCCAGCCAGACCACTGCGCCCATCTGCCCGATCCCGTGCAGGGTGAATGCCAGACCGATAAGCCAAAGCGAGGGAGACAGAACCAGGCGCTGGCCGGGCGATTGGTCGCCCCCGTTTGCCGCCGCGGGAGTCCACTCCGGAATCGAAGGAACCGTCAGACGGGTCAGCAGGTAGAAGCACATCAGGCCGGCATAGGGAATCCACCAGGGCCAGCCTCGTTCCAACCAGGCGTGGTCCACGTAGGCCCCCAATCCCAGCGGAGCCAGGGTGCCGCCAATGGCCATGGTCAAGGCCAGGGCCGCGAAGACCCGTTGGCGGGATTCCTGAAATTGGTGGGCCGTGATGGTGGCATAGACCACGGTAAGCCAGACCTGCCCCGCCCCCATGAGGACGGCCCCGGCTTGCGCCATGAGCCAGTTCTGGGCGCCCCCCAACAAGAGAAAGCCCAGTCCGCCGACGGCGAGGCCCCGCTTGACCGACGCGGTCGGACCCTTGCTATGGGTGACCTGCCCGGCCAGGATGTTTCCGGCAAGGGCGCCAAGAAAAAAGAGCGCCTCGGCCCTGCCCTGCATTTCGTAGCCGGCCTGGAAGAGCTTCTCGAAGACCTTGAAGGTGACCGGCAGCAGGTTGATGGTCATGCCCACCAACAGGCTCAAGCCGATAGAGAACCAGAAGAGTCTGTTCCCGGTCGGAAGCGGAGGCTTTCCAGGAGGGGACGCGGGAGGGGAATTGTCGGGAGGTCGCTCGCCCATTGAGGGCTCCTGGGACTGAGTCCAGCGGAGCCTAGCAGAGGCCGGTTGAGATCGTCAACAGGGGCAGTGCGGGAACCTCGATCCCGACCCGCTACGGTTCCTGCCCCGCGCTCTGGAATCTTTCCAGGGGACATGCTAGATTACGCCCGCCGTTGGGGCCCCTGCCGATCGGGAGAATAGAGAGTGCGCGCCCAAGAACAGACGGACCATCCGGAGGGTCTGTTCGACCTGGAGGTGACGATTCGCGAGCTCCACCAGTTGAGCCGGAATCTCTGGTGGAGCTGGAACCCGGATGCCCGCGAGATATTCGCCGAACTGTCACCTTTGGTCTGGGACGCCTCCCGCCACAACGCGGTGGCGGTTCTGGGGGCGGTTTCCGAGGCGGAATTGAAGTCGCGCCTAATGGACAGGGACTTCGCCGCCCGCACACGGGAGGTCCTGGTTGCCTTCAACCGGTACCTGACCCGTGAGCGGACCTGGTGCTCGACCTACGCGGCTCCTTTCCTCGATAACCCCGTCGCCTACTTCTGCGCGGAATTCGCGCTGCACGAGTCTCTGCCAATCTATTGCGGAGGCCTGGGAGTGCTGGCGGGGGACCACGCCAAGTCGGCCAGTGACCTGGGGGTGCCGTTCGTCGGGATTACCCTGTTCTACCGGCAGGGCTACTTTGAGCAGCTTATCAGCCGCAACGGCTGGCAGGAGGAGCACTACCCATCTCTCGACAGAAACAACCTGCCGCTGGAGCCGGTGCTGGACAGCCAGGGCAATCCGCTGCTGCTTTGGATAGAGTTCTCGCAGAGCCGGATCTGGTTCCGGGCCTGGCGGCTCCGGGTCGGCCGCGCCGCCATATACCTTCTCGATACCGAGCTTCCCCAAAACGACAGCGCCTACCGCGGTCTCACCTCCAGAGTCTACGGCGGGGACATGACGACCCGCATCGGCCAGGAAATGGTCATGGGAATCGGCGGCGTGCGGTTGCTGCAGGCCCTGGGGATCACTCCGGCCGTCTACCACTTGAACGAAGGCCACTCCGCCTTTCTGGCTTTGGAACTGTTACGTCGCCGGCTGGATTCGGGCTCCGATCTCGAGGAGGCGGAGACCCGGGTGAGAGACCGCTGTGTGTTCACGACCCACACACCGGTGGCCGCCGGTCATGACCGTTTCAGCCCGGAATTGATGGAATACGCCTTTGCCGGCTACCGGTCGCTGCTGGGCATGGAGGCTCAGCAGTTTCTCGCCTATGGTCGGACCCGGCCGGAGGATTCCAAGGAGTACTTCTGCATGACCGTGCTGGCGCTCAAGATGTCGAGAGGAGCCAACGGGGTCAGCCAGCTTCACGGTCAGGTCAGCCGGGAGATGTGGAAAGACCTGCTGAATTCCCCGACCTATCGGGGACCGTCCATCGGACACATCACCAATGGCGTCCACGTGCTGGGCTGGATGTCTCGGCCGGCGCGGCGCTTCTGGAAGCGGCATCTGGGACCGGAGTGGGAAACGCGCTTGATGTACCCGGACCTCTGGAAGGTGATTTCAGACGAGGAGGCGATCAGCGACGAGGAGATCTGGGCGCTACGCTACCACCTCCGCCGAGAGCTGATCGAATTTGTCCGCAAGCATGTGCCGGACACCTTCCCCGCCAGCGGCACAGAGAGGGCCCGGGCTTTCGAGACGATGCTCTCGCCGGATGCCCTCACCATCGGCTTTGCCCGGCGTTTCGCCACCTACAAGCGGGCTCCGCTGATCTTCGACGATTTGACGCGAATGGCCGAAATGGTCAACGACACCGAGCGTCCCATCCAGTTGATCTTTGCCGGAAAGGCCCATCCCCAGGATGTCCGGGGGAAGGAATTCATCCAGCGCATCCTCGACATCTGCAAGCGCAGCGAATTCCTGGGCAAGGTCGTCTTCCTGGAGAACTACGACATGAACGTGGCCCGGCGGGTGATCTCGGGTGCAGACCTCTGGCTCAACACGCCTCGCCGTCCCCTGGAGGCCAGCGGAACCAGCGGCCAGAAGGTGAGTGTTCACGGGGGATTGAATCTGAGCGTCCTGGACGGCTGGTGGAGGGAAGGCTATGACGGCAGCAACGGGTGGGCCATCGGAGGGGATGAGCACCCGGCCGACGAAGCCGCCCAGGACCAAGCCGACCTGGAGTCGCTCTACGGCACTCTCAGCCGGAACATCGTCCCGCTGTTTTTCGAGCGGGATTCCCGCGGAATCCCCAGGGGCTGGATCGCAAAGATTCGCCGGGCCATGCAAACCCTGATTCCGCAGTACAACACCGACCGCATGGTGACCGAGTACGTCACCCGCTACTACCTGCGGGGGAAGTGACCCCTTCCGGGTCCGGCCCACCGGCGGCATCTCGTCGGGAATCTGCAGTGCGGGTTAGTGTTCTGAGACAGGAAACTAGCCCTGGCCAGGATCCAATTCAGCGCAAAGGCAGTCCATGAACTGACGGGCGGTGCGCCCCGAGCGGGCGTTGTAGCGTTGGGCCCATTGCAGTGCGCGCCGTTCCAGGTCCCCCGGCTGCAAGGTGAGGCCGCGCCTCCCGGCCATGGCCTGAACGATAGCCAGGTACTGCTTCTGATCGGGAGCCACAAAGGACAACTGGATGCCGAAGCGGTCGGCCAGAGAGACTTTTTCCTGCAGAGTGTCCTGGCGCCTGATCTCGTCACCCTGCAAGTCGTTGCGGTCCGAGAAGAACTCCCGAATCAGGTGGCGGCGGTTGGAGGTGGCATAGACCACCACGTTGCCGGGGCGCGATTCCAGGCTTCCTTCCAGCACGGCCTTCAAGGTCTTGTATTGAGTC
>JAPVWS010000128.1 GCA_027493295.1 Candidatus Versatilivorator vitaminiformans
GTGATCGCTGCCGTTAACGTCGTCTTCCCGTGATCGATGTGCCCGATCGTCCCAATGTTGATGTGCGGCTTGCTTCGATCGAATTTCTCCTTCGCCATCGCCTTTCTA
Source organism: Candidatus Versatilivorator vitaminiformans (assembly GCA_027493295.1). Taxonomy (GTDB): domain Bacteria; phylum Acidobacteriota; class Terriglobia; order Versatilivoradales; family Versatilivoraceae; genus Versatilivorator; species Versatilivorator vitaminiformans. The sequence goes on from JAPVWS010000128.1 coordinate 109, forward strand.
TCCTTTCTCCTGATCTCCCGGGGCTCTCATCGCCCCGCCCTGTCCCAACTCCGGCCCTGGATCCTGGCAACGATCTGCTCGGTCACCGATTTGGGCGCCTGGGCGTATTGGTGAAAATGCATGGAATAGGTCGCTCGTCCCTGAGTCATGGACCGCAAATCGGTGGGATACCCGAACATCTCCGAGAGCGGAACCAGGGCAGTGACCACCTGCGAGCCGGCGCGGGACTCAATGGTTTCGATGCGCCCCCGACGAGCGTTGAGATCACCCCCGACCGCCCCAATAAATTCTCGGGGAACGACGACTTCCACCCGCATGATGGGCTCGAGCAACGCCGGTGCGGCTCGCGAAACTGCATCCTTCAGAGCCATGGAACCGGCAATCTTGAAGGCGATTTCGCTGGAATCCACCTCGTGGAAGGACCCGTCATACAGGGTTACTTCAATATCCTGAACCTCGTAGCCGGCCAAGGGCCCGGCCTCCGCAGCCTCCCGAATGCCTTTCTCCACGGCCGGAATGAACTCCCGAGGAATGGCGCCCCCAACGATGGCATTGATGAATTCAAATCCTCGCTCGGTGTCGGCCCTGGGTTCCACGCGAATCTTGACGTGGCCGTACTGACCGCGGCCGCCGGTCTGACGAACGAATCGCCCCTCCCCTTCGGCGCCCTGACAGATGGTTTCCCGATAGGACACCTGGGGCTTCCCGACGTTTGCGGATACCCCAAACTCCCGGAACATTCGGTCTACCAGAATCTCCAGATGCAGTTCTCCCATTCCCGAAATAATGGTCTGCCCCGTGTCCTGGTCGGTGGACACCTTGAAGGTGGGATCTTCCTGCGCCAGTTTCCCCAGAGCCAAACCCAACTTCTCCTGGTCATTCTTGGTCTTGGGCTCAATGGCAACGGCCATGACGGGAACCGGGAATTCCATGGACTCCAGAATCACCGGCGCCTCTTGCACACAGATGGTATCGCCGGTAGCCACCTCCTTCAAACCCACGCCCGCTGCGATGTCGCCGGCGTAGACCTGCTGGATCTCCTCACGCTTGTCGGCATGCATCTTCAGCAGCCGGCCCACGCGCTCCCTTTTGTCCTTGGTCGAATTGTAGACATAGGAGCCTGTCTTGAGGACACCGGAGTAGACCCGGAAAAAGGCCAGCTGTCCCACGTAGGGATCGGTCATGATCTTGAAGACCAGGGCCGAAAAGGGTTCCTGATCCCGGGACTCGCGGACAATCTCATCCCGACCTTCCCGGTCCGTGCCCACCACCGGAGGCAGGTCGGCGGGTGAAGGCAGATAATCCACCACGGCATCCAGCAAGGGCTGCACTCCCTTGTTCTTGAAGGCTGCGCCGCAAAGCACCGGAACCAGCGCCAGGCTCAATGTGCCCCGGCGCAAGGCTGCCTTCAGGTCACCCTCAGAGATGGACTCTCCCGAAAGGTATTTTTCCATCAACGGGTCATCGGTCTCACAGACGGTCTCGATCATCCGTTCCCGATACTCCTGTGCCTGAGCAACCATCTCCGGAGGAATCTCCGCCGTTTCGTGGTCGGCCCCCAGGGTCTCGTCTCGGTAGATGATGGCCATCATGCTGATCAGGTCGACAACGCCGACGAAATTCTCCTCCTTGCCCAGGGGGATCTGGACCGCCACCGGCTTTGCCAGCAATCGATCCTTGACCATTCGGACGCAGCCGAAAAAGTCGGCGCCGACCCGGTCCATCTTGTTGACGAAGACGATTCTCGGAACTTCGTATTTGTCGCCTTGCCGCCACACCGTTTCGGTCTGAGGCTCCACCCCTTCCACCGAGCCCAGCAGGCAGATGGCTCCATCCAGCACGCGAAGGCTGCGCTCCACCTCGGCGGTGAAGTCCACGTGGCCGGGAGTGTCGATGATATTGATACGAAAGTCCTTCCAGAAACAGGTGGTCGCCGCCGAGGTGATGGTGATTCCCCGCTCCTGTTCCTGCTCCATCCAGTCCATGGTGGCAGTGCCATCATGGACCTCTCCCATCTTGTGCGTGATGCCGGTGTAGTAGAGGATCCTCTCGGTGGCCGTAGTCTTGCCGGCATCGATATGGGCCATGATTCCGATATTTCGAATTTTCTCGAGTGGTATCTGACGGGACATAAGCAGCCGGGCAACCACGGGTAAGACGGGAAGCAGGCGGCCTGCGGCGGTTTTGGCCTCGGGCGCCCAACCCATCCTGCCAGTGAACGAAATTTCATTTACCACCGATAGTGGGCAAAAGCCTTGTTGGCCTCTGCCATGCGATGCACGTCTTCGCGCCTCTTGACGGCCGCGCCGCGGTTACTGGCAGCGTCCATGAACTCGGCAGCCAGTTTCTCCTGCATCGACTTCTCTTTGCGCATGCGGGTGTAGGTAATCAACCAGCGAATACTCAAAGAAACCCTGCGGTACTGGTTCACCTCGATGGGAACCTGGTAATTGGCGCCGCCTACCCTCCTGGACTTCACCTCCAGAACAGGCTTGACGTTGTCCACGGCCTTCTTGAAGATCTTGACGGGGTCTTCTCCGGTCTTCTCCTTGATGATGTCCAGGGCGCCGTAAAACACATGTTCAGCCGTGCTCTTCTTCCCTTTCCACATGATGCAATTGATGAACTTGGAGACAAGGGGGCTGTTGTAAACGGGGTCGGGGATGATCTGGCGCTTCGGTACATGTCCTTTGCGTGGCATGACTACTGCTCCCGAGACGGGCATTGCGAACAACGCCGCAGGTTAAGCCGTTGGATTCGAAACCGGGGGTGATTTACTTGGGCCGCTTGGCCCCGTACTTGGACCGGCTTTGCTTGCGATTCTCAACACCGACCGAGTCCAGGGTCCCGCGCACGACATGGTAACGTACTCCAGGCAGGTCCTTCACACGGCCTCCGCGAATCAGCACAATCGAATGCTCCTGGAGGTTGTGGCCAATGCCAGGAAT
>JAPVWS010000129.1 GCA_027493295.1 Candidatus Versatilivorator vitaminiformans
CTGCCTGCGGCTGCTGCACTTCCACCTGGGGAGCCAGGTGACCAACATTCGAAAGATCAAGGAAGCCATCACCGAGGCGGCGCGAGTCTACGCCGAGCTGATCCAGGCCGGAGCCGGCCTGGAGATACTGGATGTGGGCGGAGGCCTGGGGATCGACTATGACGGTTCCCAGTCCAGCTTCGAGTCCTCGGTGAACTACACCCTGCAGGAGTATGCCAACGATATCGTCTTTCGCCTCAAGTCGGTCTGCGACGAGGCCGGAGTCGCCCACCCCACCATCGTCTCGGAGTCGGGCCGGGCCGTGGTGGCCTATCACAGCGTCCTGGTCTTCAACGTGCTGGGGGTTTCGGGTTTCGAAGGATTCCACATCCCCGAGTCCCTGCCCGAGAATTCCCCCCAACCTCTTTCGGACCTCCACTGGATCGCCCGCAACCTTGGCGGGAAGAACTATCTGGAGGCCTACCACGACGCGATTCAGCTCAGGGAGGACGCCCTCAACCTCTTCAACCTGGGATACCTCAGTCTGGAGCAGCGCAGCATCAGCGAGAGCCTCTACTGGTCCATCTGCCGCGACCTGTTGGGGATCATTCGCGACCTGGACCACGTCCCCGAGGAGTTCAGCAGCCTGGAAGCCCTCATCTCCGACACCTATTTCTGCAACTATTCCGTCTTCCAGTCGATGCCGGACAGTTGGGCCATCGACCACCTCTTCCCCATCACTCCCATTCACCGCCTTAAGGAGGAACCCACCCGTCGGGCCATCCTGGCGGATATCACCTGCGACTCCGACGGACGGGTGGACCGATTCATCGATGCCCACGGTGTCAGACCGGTCCTCCCGCTCCACCCCTTTACGGGGAAGCCCTACTACCTGGCCGTGTTTCTGGTGGGGGCCTATCAGGAGATTCTGGGAGACCTGCACAACTTGCTGGGAGACACCAATGCCGTTCACGTGAGCCTGGAACCGAGCGGGGAGGTGCGGGTGGATCACGTGGTCAAGGGCGACCGGGTCAAAGACGTGCTGGGCTACGTGGAATATTACGCCGACGAGCTCCTGTCGCTCATGCGCCGGGACATCGAGCGGGCCGTTCGCGACAGGAAGATCTCGCTGGAAGAGTCGGGACGGCTTCTCCGCTTCTACGAGTCGGGTCTTCGGGGATACACCTACCTGGAAGAGTCGCCGGCTCCCTCCTCGAAGAAGGTGGCCCGCATCCGCCGCATGACGGCTTCACCTCATTTTTAAGGAGTATCGCGATCGGACTGAACGCCGGGCTCAGGCCCGGCGCCGTCCAGGGTCCGGGTTGGCGGCCCTGCTCCTGCTTGCACTCCAGGCAGATCCAGCGCCCATTGCCGCAGGATCCGATACCCGCGGTCGGAGGGCGTGTAGCGCCTGCCTCCCTGGTGGCCGTCCTCCTTGACCGTCTGGATGTTGAGAGGCTTGCGCAGCAGCTTGCTCTTCTCCAGGTTCTCCGGATCCACCCGCGCCTGCAGGATCAGGTAGTTTTTCAGCATCTTGGGGGCGGAGAGGTAGCCGGTGCCGTCAGGGCGAGCCAGCTCCATGGAAGGGACCCGTCCGGGCACTCCATGACAGCTCATGCAGGCCATCTGGTCGTGGCGCTGCGGTCGATTGAGCTCCGGGGCCACGTGGTCCTGGAAATAGCGGAAGCTTGCCAGGAACTCCTCCGGAAGCGATGGGGCCTGCCCGAGCCCCAGCCGGGCCGCCAGGGGTTCATTGCGGACCGCCTCCTGGAGATCCGCCATCCAGACCTCCGGCTCCGAACGCAGGATGTTGCGGGCGGCCTCCTCGATTCTCTCGTTGGGTTCCGACTCGACCAGCACCTTCAAGGCAGCCAATACGGACGGGTCCTGCCGATAGCGGGTCAGATAGGAAAGATTGACGGCCGTCCGTCGGCTCAGCTCCGGGGTTTCGGCCTGCAGAAGTTGCAGCAGCAGCGCCCTTGCCCGCCTCCGGGCCTCCAGCAGATCCTGAGGTAAACCGGAGGACTCCTTGCCGTCCGCCGCCGGTCTCACCACCGGCACCTCGTCCTGAAAGGTGGACAGCCAATCGATGCTGGGGAGCCAGAAGTGAGCTTCCATGGGATTCCTGACGGCCCCGGGAAAGAGCCGCGCCAGAAACGGGGTCTGGAAGTCGGGGTTGGCGGCCAGCATTTTCCCCATCCGGTCGGCGATGAACCAGTCCGGGCTCAACGGACTCTCGGTTTGAACCGCCTCCTCGACGATCCGCAGAATTTCCCGCAAAGCCTGCGAATCAGCCGGGTCCCGGTAGGAGGGCACCAGCAGTGAATAGAGGATCTGCCGCTGCTCTCGGGTTTCGGGAACGGTGAATCCGGCTCGGCTCAGCAACTGGAGCACCGGCTCGGCCAGCGTCTTTCGGCGGTCATAGTCCAGGGCTCCCCGATGAATCTGCTCCACCATCGGATGGATCAACTCCTGCGTCGCCGGCAGGGTGACGGCGCTGGGATCGGCCAGGGCGGCCGCGGCCAGGGTTCTCAGTTCCTCGGGACCCTCGGTGGCGAAACTCATCAGGCGGTCCTGCAGGTCCGGGTGGGGGATGCCGGCTGCCGCTTCCAGAGACAGGCGGACTCTCTGGGCGCCATTTCCCTGCTGCTCACCGTCCCAGTAGCGCAGCACGGCTTTCCCCATCATTTCACCGGCGCCCGGGGTGATGTACCCCATCTGCCCGGGGCCGCCATCGCCACCGGAGGTGTTGTAGAAGGTGGCCGCAATTTGCGCCAGGCGGCGGGCCAGGCGGTCTTTTCCGGTCGGCGCCAGGTCGGGATCGTCCATCCGCGATTCCAGAGACTGGAACAGGGAAGTCAGCTCGGGATACTGGTGGATCTTGCTGCTGTTGGCCTTGTGGCCGTTGGCGATGAACAGGGCATGGCTCTGGTACCGCAGGCACTGTTCCACCAGGGCCTCGGCTTCGGGAGTCGCCAGCCTGCTCAGCCAGGCCTGCTGGATGGCCGGGCGCAGAGGTGGATTCCATACCCACCACTGCCAGGCAGCCTTGGCCGCCCAGGCCCGCACCCCCGGATGCGGGTCCCGGTTGAGGGCTTTGGCCAAAAGCCCGGACAGGCGGGAGTGGTCGAAGCCGGGGCGGGTCAGAACGGCATCGGCGCGCATCCCCAGAGCCTTGAGAACGGTTTCCCGCACACGGTCGTTCCCGGAATCGTAGGCGTCAAAGAGTTCTTCAAAGCCCCGATCGTCCAGCAGCGTCTGTTCCATGGCCCAGGCGGCCGCATCCCGAACCATCTTGACGGGATCTCCCATGGCTGAGATCAGCGCGTCTACGCCCTGTCTGCCGTGGATGCCGCCCAAACCCATGAGGCCCCAATAGCGCACCAGGGGACTGTCGTGGGCCACGGCCCGGACCATCAGGTCGGCCAGCCCGGGGTCTTCCGTGTGCGACAGGTCTCTGACCCTGGCCAGGGTGGTCCTGAGGGAGTCTCCGGGCGCAAATTCGAATCGCTGCCGCGGATGCTCCGGCGGTGACAGCGGAAAGAGCCTGGACAGAGCGTGCAGCACGTAGGCCGTGGTCACGAAACCGGTCTTGGCGCTTTTGTTCCAGAGTCCATAGGGCTTTTGCATTCCCAGCAGCGCCTGGACTCCC
>JAPVWS010000013.1 GCA_027493295.1 Candidatus Versatilivorator vitaminiformans
CTGGTCGCTCGGCTACCACTGCATGGGGGTGGAGCCCTTCCTGCTGATGTCGCTGGACGATCCCGGGAAAACCAAGCTCTGCCTGGACAGAATGAAGGAAGCCACCATCCAGTTCGGCATCGCTCAAGTGGAGGCCGGAGCCGATGCCATCACGCTGCCCGATCACGCCACCGGAGACCTCGTGAGCGGCGAGTACTACAGGAGATATCTCCGTGAGCTCCACATCGAGTTCGCCGAGAAGATAAAGATCCCGATCATCCTGCACATCTGCGGGAAGACGGTGGACCGGATGGAATATATTGCCCAGACGGGGATGGCCGCCTTCCACTACGACTCCAAGAACGAGCCGCAGGAGTCGGTTGACATCATGCAGAACCGCATCTCCCTGGTGGGAAACATCAACAATCCGGAGACGCTCTTCTCCAAGGGGCCTGAAGAGGTCCGCCAGGAGGTGGTCAAGAACCTGGACGCGGGCGTTGAGATGGTGGGGCCCGAGTGCGCCATCCCGCTGCAGACATCCATTGAGAACCTGAAGGAGATTCCGCTGGCGGTGAGGGACTGGACCCGGGAGCAGGCCGCGGGGAATTGAGGGCGGGTAGACGACCGAGAGGGAATCATGGCCAATATCGCAGACATTCAGAACGAGTTCATCCGCGAGGAGATCGAAGAATTCCTTGAACGCCCCGAGGAGATCGAGCGGACGGTCGGCATCTTCGCCAAGGCGAGACCCGCCATGCAGGACATTGCCGCCGCCCTGATCGAGGGTGAGAACGACACCGTGGATCGGCTGACCGCCGCGGCTCTGGCAGACGGGATCGGCGCCCTTGAAATAATGGACGACGGCCTGATCGCGGGGATGGGCGTGGTGGGGATCAAGTTCCGCGAAAACTTCATCTTCGTGCCGGAGGTTCTGGCCTGCGCCCGGGCCATGAAAGCGGGAATGGTTCACATCGAGCCCATCCTCTCGGCTTCGGGCGTCGAGCCCCTGGGCAGGGTGATCATGGGGACGGTCAAGGGCGACCTCCACGACATCGGCAAGAACCTGTGCATCATGATGCTTCGGGGGGCGGGGTTCGTGGTGATCGACCTGGGCGTGGACACCTCGGCCGACGAGTTCATCGACGCCATCGAGGAGCACGAGGCCTCGCTGATGGGGATGTCGGCCCTGTTGACCACCACCATGCCCAACATGGGAAAGACCATCGAAGCCTTTATCGACGCCGACCTGCGGGACGATGTCAAGATCATGGTGGGTGGGGCGCCGGTCACCCAGGAGTTTGCCGACGACATGGGCGCCGACGGGTACGGAAAGGATGCGCTGGCTTGCGTCGAGTTGGCCAAGAACCTGCTGAGCGCCGAAGTGGAAGCCTAGTAGCCCGCTATGCAGAAAATCGACAAGGCCGAATACGAAAAACGCCTGAAGCGGATCAGCGACCTGTTCTCGAGCATGGTGGTTCACGCCGATGAACTGTCCACCTACCGCTGCCCTTACAAGAACCGCCTGGATCAGTGTACTGCCAAGTTCGGGTGCCGCAACCAGCGGCGGCCCCCGGTCAAGGGAGACCTTCTGCTCTGTGGCGGAGACGACAAGCTGGACTACCGCAGTGCCTGGGAGACCCAGGCCGAGGACGGCGGCGAGCCCAGGCGGTGACCAGGTCCGGACCGTGTGCTCGAAGTGCATGTTCCAGCTCGGTGGCAGGGATTTCAGATGGGCACCATTCGGCACAATGAGCGAACCCTTGATCTGGAAGCGGGCAAGACGCTTTTCGACTATGCCGACGAGCTGCGGGTCCAGGTGCCCACCTCCTGCGGCAGGACCGGGTCCTGTCATGAGTGTATTGTAGAAGTTCAGCAGGGGATGGAGGCACTCTGCCCCCGAAACCCCAGCGAATCCTTCCTGCGCGACCCCTACCGATTGGCCTGCCAGTCCGCTGTCGTCGACGACAGCGGCGATATCGGCTTCACGCCCCTGCGACGCAAACCTCAGATTCTCACCCGGGCAACCCCGGTCAGGACATTGCAGCTGGATCCGATGGTGGTCCGCCGGGACGATGAAGTCGTCTACGACGAGCAGGTCATCGACCGCTACCGGGGACATCTGTACGGGCTTGCCATGGACCTGGGCACCACCACCGTGGTGATCGAGCTGGTGGATCTGGAAAACGGCGAGACCTTGGCGGTCGCTTCCTTCGAGAACCCGCAGCGATTCGGTGGAAGCGACATCATGAATCGGATTTCCTACGATGGGGGACCGTTTCAGGGCGAGCTCCACCAGGCAATCGTCAAGGGCCTCAACTTCGAGATCCGCGAGCTCTGCAAGCGGCTGCGCGTTCGTCGCCGGGAGATCTACGAGGTGGCGGTGGCCGGCAACTCGACCATGCGCGACCTCTTCTTCGGTCTGGACGTGCAGAGCATCGGGCAGAAGCCTTACAAGTCTTTGATCGAGCACGAAGTTCTGGAGGGGAAGCGACAAAGCATGGCTCTCACCGTCGAGGCCGGCAGTCTTGGGGTCCAGGTTCACCCCCGGGCCCGCATCTTCGGGCTGCCCCTGATCGCCAGCCATGTGGGCGCCGATACGGCTGCCGACCTGGTGGCCATCGACATGGAACGCCAGGACGAAGTCACCATGCTGGTGGACGTGGGGACCAACACCGAAGTGGTGGTCGGGAACGGAGA
>JAPVWS010000130.1 GCA_027493295.1 Candidatus Versatilivorator vitaminiformans
GCCGGTACCGATGGCGGGATTCACCGTTTCCGGATCGCGCTGCAGCACCTTGCCTCGAACCATGATCACATACTCCGAGCGCAACCCCTTGGCCTTCTGGTGGGCTTCCGGGGACTGGTCGGGATTGAATAGCACCTGGGTCACGCCTTCGCGATCCCGCAGATCGATGAAGATGAGATGCCCCAGGTCACGGCGCCTGGCCACCCACCCCATCAGCACCACTTCCCGATCGCCGTCGCTCGGGCGCAGTTGTCCGCAATGATGGGTCCGTTCCACGCTTCCCAACGAGTCCAATGCCAAAGCCGAGTTCCTCCCCTAATCTCCCCAACCGTTTCCAAGCCTGGAAATGACTTCCTCTTCCCTTACCAGGGTCTGCCGCCCGTCGCTCATGCGCTTCAGCGGAAATTCCCCGGTCTCCAACTCGTTTTCCCCCACGATCAGGACATGGCCGGCCTGCAGCTTGTTGGCCAGCCGCATGGAGCTCTTCAGAGTTCGGGACGCGAAGTCCAGAAAGCAGCGGATGCCCCGGCGTCGAAACTCTCGAGCCATCAGCGAGGCTCTGTCGAAGGCCCGCTCGCCCAAGGGGGCGAAAAAGAGCTGGGGCTGCCCCGCTGCCGGAGAGCTGCCCGCTTGCCGGCACAGGAGAATGACACGCTCCAGTCCCAAGGCAAAGCCGAAACCGTGGGTGGGCTGCCCCCCCAGGACCTCGGCTAATCCGTCATAGCGCCCGCCGCCCACCAGGGCGTTCTGTGCGCCCAGTCTCGGGCTGGTGATCTCAAAGGTGGTGCGGCTGTAGTAGTCCAGCCCCCGCACCAGCCGGGGCACGACCTTGAACCGGATGTCGCGGCGCTTGAGATGTCCCAGGAAGCGATCGAAGTGCAGGCGGCAGGGCTCGTCCAGAAACTCCAAGATCGACGGAAGCGTCTCGATCGCGGGCTGGCAGGGGTCACGCTTGCAGTCCAGAACCCGCAGTGGATTGGAACGGCAGCGCCGGCGGCAGTCGGGGCAGAGAGCGTCCTCCCTTTCGCTTAGCGCGACTTGCAGTTTCTGCGAAAAACGGGCGCGGCATTGGCTGGAGCCGATGGAGTTCACCAACAGCTCGGTCTCTCCGACTCCGATCCGATCCAGGAAAAGTTGCAGCAATTCGATGACTTCCGCTTCAATGGCCGGATGATCCGAGCCCAGCACCTCGGCGCCCAACTGGTGGAATTGTCGAAAGCGCCCCTTCTGCGGCCGTTCCCGGCGGAACATGGGCCCCATGTAGTAGACCTTCCAGATCTGCGGGTCCCGATGGAGCTGGTGCTCCAGATAGGCCCGAACCACCGATGCCGTCCCCTCCGGACGCAGCGTGAGCGAGCGGCTGTCTCGGTCGTCGAAGGTGTACATCTCCTTGGCGACGATATCGGTGTCTTCCCCCACCCCGCGGGCAAACAGCTCGGTGCTCTCGAAGACCGGCGTGCGGATTTCGGAAAACCCATAGACGGAAAGGATCTCCCTGGCGGTCTCCTCCACCTGATTCCATACCACCGATTCCTGCGGCAGAATGTCCCGAGTCCCCTTGATGGCCTTGATCATGATAATTCCATTGGACAGGCTCGATCGGGGCGCTTCAACCCAATGGGGGACCGGGGCGGGAACCCGTCGTTTGAAACGGAATCCGCACGCCCCCGGGAGAAACGCGGCATCACCGGCGGCCTGACTGTCGCAGACGCGGCCGTCGCCAAAAACGAGTAAAGCTAACACAAGCCATCCGGCCAGGCAAGCAGCCCCCGACTTGCCTGTACCATCTTCCCTGGCTAGCCGCCCCCCGCCCTTCCGTGCCGATCATCCGAGAGTGAAACAACGGATCTTCATAGGCTGTCGGGAACAAGGACCATGTTCGGTTAGCACAGATTTCTACCTATTGAACATCGATTCACAGGATGCACAGGATTCACAGGACGAGGGCTTCCTGCACCAGATGCCGGCTCGGGCGATGATCCGGTGCGGATTTGCGGATTCCCGGCATTGGAAGCCAGCCGTTTCCTGAAAAAATCCTGTGCATCCTGTGCATCGATGTTAATTGTCCCTGTAAATCACCATGCGGTGGGAAGCGCCTTCTAGTGGCTTCGCCGCGGTCCTTGTTGCCCCTTTGCGAACTCATCCTTTTTGTCCCTTGTGTCCTCTTTCGACCCCCTTGCCGACCATTGGCGCATCCCTCTCGAGCCTTCTCCACCGCCTTGGTGGCCCTTCGTCGTCCTTCGTGCCCCTCCGTGGATTTCTTTTTCTGGCCCTTGCGGTTCACCCGCGTTTGCTTCAGGCAACGCAAGGGCTGCGGAACCGCAGTTCCGATTGGAACCGGTCATTGGCTGTGATAGTTTAGCCTCCCGATTCGAGATTGTTCCGCCGCCTCGCTTGCCGTCGAGACAACCGTAAAGCAAGCCCATGTTCCGCTACAGCTACATCATCATCCCGCCACTGGAGTCCCTCGGGTTCGAGTGGCGGGTCCGGGAAACCCTGGCCTTGCTGAAGGAGTGCGGTTACGCCGGGGTCGAGGTGAATCTGACCGATTCACCGGCTCTCGACCTGGACCGCCTGGAGCAGTGGCTGGACGAGCTGGACCTGGTAATTCCCTCTTTCCTGACAGGCGAGGCTTATGGGCAGGGGCTCTGCCTGAGCTCTCCCGATCCATCGATTCGACAGAAAACGGTGGACCGCCTGGTGGGCTTTCTGGAGGTAGCCCGGCGATTCAGGGCCATCCTGGTAGTGGGCCTGCTGCAGGGACTTCTGAGCGACGAGCCCGACGTTGCAGCCGCCCAGGCAAGAATCCGAGGCTGCTTCCGGCAGCTCGCCGCACAGGCTGAAGCCAAGGGGGTGGAAGTGGTGGTGGAGCCGGTCAACCACTTGCAGGTGGGATTCAACAACAGCGTAGCCGAAGTCCGCCGGCTCGTCGCCGAGGTGGGGTCTCCGGCGCTCAAGCCCATGGTGGATACGATCCACATGAACGTGGAGGAGCGCTCTCTGGTGGAGCCCATCCTGGAATGCGGGTCCTCTCTGCGCCACGTCCACCTCTGCGAAAGCAACGGATCTCTGCTGGGCACCGGGCATCTGGACTTCGCGTCCGTCCTGAGCGCCCTTGACCGGATCGGCTACCACGGGTTCGCTTCAGTGAAAGTCTACCGCGGGGCCAGCCTGGAGGATGCGGCGCCCCAAAGCTTGCGTTACCTTCGGCGGCTTCAGGCCGGCTCACCGGAGCCGGGTGGCGGCTGATCGCGCCGTGCCGGGACGCACCGGAGCAGATCCATCTCCATCCCCCCTGCCATGATCCCCCAATCCCCCTGCAACCTGTGCGACGCTCGAGAGGCGGAGGAAGTCGCCAGGCTGGATCGGCACGGGAAGCCTCTACGAACCGTCATCTGCCGGAAATGCGGGCTGGTTTGGAGCGACCCCGTTCCCTCCGAGGAGACTCTGAAGAAATTCTACGCCCAGGAGTACCGGCTCCGGTACAAGGGGATTTCCCGACCGACCCCGGAACACGTCTACCGGGCCGGCAGAGTCGCTGCCCATCGCTTCCGCCACCTGAAAAAAATGCTGAAACCGGGATCGATGATTGTCGACGTGGGGTCGGGAGGGGGTGAGTTCGTCTACCTGATGCGCCGCCTCGGTCTCGATGCCCGGGGGGTCCAACCCCACGAGGGCTACGCCCGCTACGCACAGGAAGAACTGGGAATCCCGGTTCACCTCGGTTTCGTGCGCGAGGTCCGGCTTCCCCCGGCGAGCTGCCACTTGGTGACGCTTTACCATGCCCTGGAGCACATGGCCTCTCCCTCCCGCGTGCTGGAGCACGTCAGGGAATGGCTGGAGCCTCGGGGTTGGCTGGTAATCGAGGTCCCCAACGTGGAGGCCACCTGCCAGTCCCCGGGCCATCGCTTCCATCAAGCCCATCTCTACAGCTTCAATCCGGCCAGCCTGCGCCGGCTGGGGGAAAAAACCGGCTTCCGTCCGCACCGAACCGATCTTTCTCCCGACGGCGGCAACATCACGGCCATCTTTGCCAAGGAGAGTCTCGGATCCATCCGAACGGAAATCCCGGGAAATTGCGAGCGGGTCATGGGGGTCATCCGGCGTCACACGCTCCTGCGGCACCTGGCCTCTTCCCACCCCTATGCCAGACCTCTCCGCAAGCTCCGGGGGCGGTTGCAGGAGAAACGGGCCACCCGCCGGATTCGAGACGGCAGGGAGCTGCTCGACGCCATCCGATCTCGGGAGCTGCCGGCGAACTTTCATTGAGCCCGAAAGAAGGCCTGAAACAAAAGAAAAAAGAGTTATCCACGAAGGGCCACTATGGGGTTGGAGAAGGCTCAAGAGGCATGCGCCAATGGTCGGCAAGGGGGTCAACGAAAGACACAAGGTGCAAAAAAGGATTTGTCCGCGAAGGGACAACCAGGACCACGACCGAGCCAGTGGGGGCTCTTCCCAGCGCATCGTGATTTACAGGGATATTTAACATCGATGCACAGGATGCACAGGATTTTTCAGGAAACGGTTGGCTTTCAATGCCGGGAATCCGCAAACCCGCATCGGATCATCGCCCGAGCCGGCTTCTGGTGCAGGAAGCTCTTATCCTGTTAATCC
>JAPVWS010000131.1 GCA_027493295.1 Candidatus Versatilivorator vitaminiformans
GGGGGCCAGGACCGCCATCCTGAGCCTGACCCGGGGCGAGGGAGGTCAAAACCTGGTGGGTCCCGACCTGTTCGAGGCCCTGGGCCTGGTCCGGACCGGGGAGATGCTGGCGGCCAACGAGTTTTACGGCGCCAGCCAGTACTTCAGCCGGGCCTTCGATTTCGGGTTTTCGAGGAGCGCTGAAGAAACGCTGGACAAGTGGGGTCGCCAACGCACCCTGGAGGACCTGGTTCGCACCATCCGTACCTTTCGGCCTCTGGTGATCCTGTCGGTCTTCAGCGGCACGCCGGCCGACGGACACGGCCACCACCGGGCTTGTGGGCTGCTGGCCCGGGAGGCCTTCGACATTTCCGGTCAGCCCGACCGCTTTCCGGAGCTCACCCGCCAGGGACTGCCCCCCTGGAAGGCCGCCCGCCTCTATCTGAGAAACCGGGGGGAAGACCCGCCGGGAAGCTTCTCCATCGACACGGGAGCCTACGATCCCTGGCTGGGCGCCTCCTTCCGCCAGCTCGGAGCACAAGGCTACAGCCTCCACCGCTCCCAGGGCATGGGGCGGGCCCACGCGCTTCCGGGCAGCCACCCGGTCAAACTCCGTCCGGGAGGGATCTCGCCTTCTGCCCCACTCTCCGGTTCTCCCGGGGCCACCTTTCAGGAAACCCTGGACCTGAGGCTGCCGGCACTGGCGGAACTGTGGCCGGCCGGTTCGGCAGAGCGTGCCGGCCTGGGAGGAGCGCTGCAGAGGCTGGCCACTATCATCGAACGCGCCCGAAGCTTGTTCTCTCCTTCGGACCCCTCCGGCTGCATGCCTGCGCTGACCATGGCGTTGAAAGAGTTGCGCGCGATTCAGCGGGACTGGACCGGCTCCGGGGAGGCCTCTTCAGCCTCCGAGGTTCTGGCTTTCTTCCTGAAAGAAAAGGAACAGGATTTTCTGGAAGCCTTCCAGCTCGCCAGCGGCCTGTCTCTGGGAGCTTACAGTGATCGGCTCCTGCTGACGCCGGGGCAGTCCGTCCGAATTTCCGTCAAGGTGGTCAACCGGTCCCGCAGGTCCCTCAGGCTTCAGTCTCTGCAAGTGGAAAGCGAGGTTCTACGGACCCGTGCCCTCCGGAGCCCTTTGCCCATGCTCCTCCCCGGCCAGGATTTGGACCTGGAGCTTGGCGGGGAAGTCCCCCCGGAAGCCAAACCCAGCCGTCCCCAGTTGCGGCGTCCGCGAGGGGTCGAGGATTTCTACACCGTCGACGACCCGGCGCTGACCCTGGCCCCGGCGCCGCCTCCACTGGCCAAGGTACGCCTCGGGTTTGACTACGAGGGAGAACGGCTGGAGATCGAGCAGCCGGTGGAGTACCTGGATGTGGACCGCCTCAAGGGGACCCGGCCTGTCCCCATCCACCTGGTCCCCCCGATCCAACTGGAGGTGACGCCGCCCCTTCACCTGGTCCCCCTGGCAAGGGCTGGAGATGCGCGAACCATACAACTCCGGATCCGCAACAACTCCCCCAGAGAGCTTCAGGGGCGACTGGAGCTGCAGGCTCCGAAGGGATGGAAGGTCGAGCCGGCCCAGGCCCCCTTCGCCCTGGCCCGGCCGGGACAGGCAGTGGGGATCCCCTTTCGGGTATCGGCCGAC
This sequence comes from Candidatus Versatilivorator vitaminiformans, assembly GCA_027493295.1. Taxonomy (GTDB): domain Bacteria; phylum Acidobacteriota; class Terriglobia; order Versatilivoradales; family Versatilivoraceae; genus Versatilivorator; species Versatilivorator vitaminiformans. The sequence continues at coordinate 1,622 of JAPVWS010000131.1, forward strand.
TCGGGAGCCCTCAGGCCCGGCAGAGCCTCCTTCCGGGCGGTAGCCGGCATGGGCGGAACCGAGATCACCCGGCAGTACCGAATGATCTCGGTTTTCGACCGTTGGAGCTATCCGCTCTACTCCCCTGCCCGTTCCCAGGTGGAAGTCCTGGACCTCAAGGTCCCCACGGGGCTGAGAGTCGGCTACATCATGGGGGCCGGCGACCGGGTTTCCGAAACCCTGTCCCAGTTGGGGTTTTCGATCACGGCCCTGGGGCCCGAGGATCTGGCCGCGGGTGAACTGGGCGACTACGATTGCATCATCGCCGGCATCCGCGCCTACCAGGTGCGTGGCGATCTGATCGAGCACAACGCCCGGCTACTGGACTATGTGCGCGACGGAGGCGTCTTCATTGTCCAATACAACACTCCGGACGCCTGGAACCGCGGTCAATACGCCCCCTTCCCCGCCAGGATCGTGGACCGAAGCCACCGGGTCACGGACGAGAACGCGCCGGTCACCCTGCTGGAGCCGGAGCACCGGGTCTTCCGTTATCCCAATCCGATCACCCGAAAGGATTTTGCCGGCTGGGTGCAGGAACGCGGGCTCTACTTCATCCAGGAAAGGGACGGGCGTTTCCGGGCACTGCTGGCTTCCCACGATCCCGGGAAGCCACTCCTGGATGGAGGGCTGCTGGTAGCGGACTACGGCAAGGGGCGGTACGTGCTCACCTCCTACTCCTGGTTTCGACAGCTCCCGGCGGGAGTAGCCGGCGCCATCCGCCTCTTCACCAACCTGGTGAGCCTGGGGGCGGATTCAAAAGAAGCGCCTTGACCGGCCCCGCAGTCACCGTTGTCCCGTTGGTGTGTCGAACTCATGGTGTGATGGCATCCTGGCAGCGCGGGCGTCCCGGCGGTGGTCACTCACGGGGCGCCGCCTACACCCCCCTCCGGCTCGACTGCGGGCGGAATCTCCTATGTGGCGATCTCGCCGATTCCGTCCCCCCCACCGGTTCGACTGCGGGCGGAGCCCTTGTCTCACCGACTCCCCCTCCAGGGGGGAGTGATAGAGTTCTACTGGAAGCCTTGTGCTGGCCTCAAGCATAATCGAAGGTTCCTGGAGATGGCAGCTTCACCGCACCGGCTTCCCGCCGAGACTTTGCACACCTCCGACCTTTTCGTCGCTCGCCGCTGCGGCCGCCATCTCGTCGTCGAGTTGCTAACGGCTCACCGCGTTCTGAGCACTTCCGCGCGCGGGGGCGGACAGCAGGACGAATTGCGCTACTTGGTGAACCACCAGAGCTGCGAAGCCCGAGGCGACGTGGCGCGACAGGAGCTTATCCATCGCCTCGGGCTCGTCGGCTATCACGACTACGTGTGTTCGGAGATGGGAGTCGACCCGGAATACGTAGCGCTGATGGGCACGGCGGTTAACATGGCCTACGCCACGCATTGCTGGGCCGAGTTCGAGGACATCCGGGCCGATGCATTGGTCACCGCCGGCGTCTCCGGCAACGCGGCGAGGGCAAGCGACCCCGCGCAGTGGGCGGAGACCGACGACGGCTGGAGGAAGCTGGCGAACCAGGGCACGATCAACACCATCCTGCTGCTCAATTGCCCAATCACCGCCTCGGCCCAGGCGCGCGCCGTGGTGACGATGACCGAGGCGAAGTCTGCCGTGTTGGCCGAGCTCGCTGTCCCGAGCCTGTACTCGCCGACGATCGCGACCGGCACCGGCACGGACCAGTTCTGTCTGGCAGCGCCGCTTGATCCCGGTCGGAAGTCCCGCGATTCGACCAGTCCGCACGTCAAGCTCGGCGAAATCATCGGCGCCGCCGTCAAGGACGCGACGAAAGAGGCGTTGCGCTGGCAGAAAGGCCTCGAGCCATCCTGCATCTGCGGCCTCTTCCACGCTTTGGGACGCTTTGGGCTCACCGAGGAGCGGGCGCTCAGCCACCTTGCCGAGCTACTCCCCGAGGTGCAACATACGTTTCTCCGGAAGAACCGGAAGGCCGTGTTCTTCGAGCCTGGCGTAGTCGCCGCGGCCTACGCCTTCGCTGCCGTCCTGGACCGCATCGCCTTCGGAACGCTGCCTGCTGGGATGGCGAAGGAATCGCTCCGGCAGCAGGCGGCGTCTCTGGCCTGCTCGCTCGCCGCGCGTCCCCAGGACTGGCCGTTGTTCCGGCGCGAGCTCGCCGAGTCCGGCGAAGGGCCCGACGACACCATGGATTTAGTCATTCGAGCGTTGGCGCTGGGCTGGAAATCGAAATGGACCTGAGCAGCTTGACACCGCCCGATCCTCCAGTGGCCGGCCTCCCGGCAAGCCCACCCCCGCTTTCTGCTGCAAGTCGGCCGGCTTCCTCTGGTAGGATGTCCCGGCCGGAGACTCCATGAAGATTGCGCTCATCGGTTATGGCAAAATGGGCAGGGCGGTCGAGCAGGCTGCCCTGGAGCGGGGCCATGAGATCGTGGCCCGGGTGGGATCCTCCTGGGGCCGAGGGACCGCCTCCGGAAGAGAGGAGTCGGAACTCAACCAGGCCCGGGTGTGCGTCGAGTTCAGCCGGCCGGAGGCGGCTCTGCCCAACCTGCGGCGCATCGCCGAGCTGGGAAAGCCGCTGGTGGTGGGCACCACCGGTTGGTACCGGGACCTGCCGCTGGCCAGAAGGGTGGTGGAGGAGAAGGAAACGGCCTGCGTCTACGCCCCCAACTTTTCTCTGGGCCTCAATCTCTACCTCCAGGTGGTGGAGAGAGCCGCCCGGCTGTTCGGCTCCTTCGAGGACTACGACGTTCTGGCCACCGAGACCCACCATCGCCAGAAGATCGACAGCCCCAGCGGTACCGCCGGCAGAATCGGGGAAATCCTGCTGGAGCAGATCCCCCGAAAACGGAGGATCGTGACCGGCTCCCTCAATCGTCCCATCGCCCCCGATGAGCTTCACCTGCTGGCGGGCCGGGCCGGGCACTTCCCCGGCACTCACTCGGTGACTTTCGACTCCCCCGCCGACAGCGTGGAGCTGGTGCACCGGGCCCGCTCCCGCCTGGGGTTCGCCCTGGGGGCCGTTTTGGCCGCCGAATGGATCCAGGGGCGTCGGGGGTTCTACTCCTTCAGCCGGATGCTGCAGGAAATACTGGAAGGCCAGGGAACGGCGGACACATGACCATGACCCAATCCCCACACTTCCGCGGCGCCATCACCGCCCTGGTGACCCCCTTCGACCGCTCGGGCAGGATCCAGGAAGACCACCTGAGAGAGATCGTCGAACGACAGATTGCCGGCGGCGTGGACGGGCTGGCTCCCTGCGGCACCACCGGAGAGGCTCCCACCCTGGAGCCGGACGAGCACTTGCGGGTCTGCGAGTTGACGGTCGGATACGCCGAGGGGAAAGCCAAGGTTCTGGTCGGGGGTGGGGGCAACAGCACCCGCCATGCCATCCAGCTCACGCGGGAGGCCGCCAGGATGGGGGCCGACGGCGTGCTCTCGGTGGGCCCCTACTACAACAAGCCCTCTCAAGAAGGACATTTCCAGCACTACAAGGCCATCGCCGAATCGGCCGACGTGCCCATCATCATCTACAACATCCCCGGCCGCACCGGCGTGAACATGCTGCCCGAAACCCTGCTGAGGCTGGCCGAGATTCCCAACATCGCCGGCGTCAAGGAGGCCTCGGGCGACCTGGACCAGATGATGGAGATCCTGCGGAACCGCCCCGACGGCTTCAGCGTTCTCTCCGGAGACGATTCCTTCGCCATCCCTCTGATGGCCATGGGAGGCGACGGCTGCATCTCGGTGGTGGCCAACCAGGTTCCGGACCTGTTCGCCCGGATGATCCACCTGGCACTGGAGGACGACTGGACGCAGGCCCGGGAGCTGCACTACCGCCTCTATGAACTCATGCAGGCAAACTTCCTGGAAACCAATCCGGTGCCGGTCAAGGCGGCCATGTCCATGATGGGACTGATCGAAGAGGTCTACCGCCTGCCCCTGGTCCCCATGCAGCCCCAGAACCGCCGGCGGCTGGAAGGCGTGCTCAAGAGGCTCGACCTGGTTTGAGAGCCTGGCGTTCGTAAGACCATGACCCCTGATGAACTGGAAAGGCTGATTCCCGGGCACTTTGCCCGGTCGTCCCAGGAGCTGGACGCCCAATCCCTCTCCCTGTTCGAGGCCTTCATCCAGAGCCTGGACCGCGGAGACATCCGGGCCGCCGAGAAGAGAGAGGGGCGCTGGCAAGTCAACCACTGGGTGAAACAGGGCATCCTGCTGGGGTTCAGACTGGGATCGGTGGTGGACTTCTCGGTGAATGAACACTTCCAGTACAGCGACAAGGGGACCTATCCCCTCAAGGACCTGAGAAACTCTCCCCCGGGCATTCGCCTGGTTCCCGGCGGGTCCTCGGTTCGACTGGGAGCCTACCTGGGTCCGCGCGTCACCCTGATGCCTCCGATGTATGTCAACGTGGGGGCCTGGGTGGGCGAGGGAACCATGGTCGATTCCCACGCGCTGGTGGGCTCCTGCGCCCAGATCGGGCGGCGGGTCCACCTGAGCGCCGGCAGCCAGATCGGAGGGGTGCTGGAACCCGTGGGCGCCCTCCCGGTCATCGTGGAGGACGACGTGCTGGTCGGGGGCAACTGCGGTATCTACGAGGGAACCATCGTCGGAAGCCGGGCCGTCCTGGGGGCCGGCACCATCCTGACGGGCTCCACCCCGGTCTATGACCTGGTGGAGGAGCGCATCTACCGCAGGTCGGCTCAAAGTCCTCTCACCATTCCCGAGAACGCCGTGGTCGTTCCCGGCAGCCGTCCGGCCGGGGGGGACTTTGCCGCCCGGCACGGCCTCCAGGTCGACTGTCCCGTCATAATCAAGTACCGCGACAGCGGGACCGATGCGGCCACGGCCCTGGAAGAGTTGTTGCGATGAGGGCCACTCCCCGATCCCCTTACGGCAGGACTGGATTGCCCGCCCGTTCTCCGGCGCCGATAACGGGCCGCAGCCGGGCCGGTGCGGTGCTGCTTCTGATCTGCCTGGCTCTCCAGCCGGCTCTCGGCCAAAACAGCGAAAACTCCTTTCAGGAACGGATTACATCGCTCCTCGAGAGACCACGGCACCGCCCGGCCTTCTGGGGCCTTCAGGTCGTACGCCTCGACAACCGGGAAATCCTGTTCGCCCGCAATGCAGGCAAGCGCTTCCAGCCGGCTTCCAATATGAAGCTGCTGATTGCGGCCGCGGCCCTGGACCTGTGGGGACCGGACCACCGCTTCCGGACGCCGGTCTTTCTGGAGGGGCGCCTGGACGGCCGGGGGCGAGTGATCGGCAACCTGGTGCTGGCGGGCCGGGGGGACCCCAATCCGGAACGCCGTCACTATGACCCGGAAGAGAAAGACCTCCCGATCCAGGAGTCGTCCCCCTTCATCGAGGGGATAGCCGATCAACTGGAGGAACGGGGCATCCGCCGGGTCGAGGGAGACATCCTCGCCGACACCACCTTCTTCCTGGACGAACCCTTCGGGGGCGACTGGGAGCAGGAGGACACGTTCTGGCACTACGGGGCGCCTTCCAGCGCCCTGGCCGTCTTCGAGAACGTCTTCCGGATTTCGCTCACGCCCGGCATGGCCAGTGGGGATCCGGCGCTGCTGGAGGTGACTCCCCCCCAGGACAGCCCGGAGGTGGTGAGCCGGGTCGGGACCGGGCCACCGGGGGGGAAACCCGATATCAGGATCGGGGGCGACCGATCGGGGTCGCGGGTCACCCTGCTGGGGAGCTTGCCCCTGAAAGGTCCGACCCTTAGCTACGCGCTCGCCGTTTCGGATCCGGCCCTCAACGCCGCCCGCTACCTGAAGACCTCCCTGGAACGGCGGGGCATCCCGGTCAGCGGCCAACCTCGGGTCAGAGCCCTGCAGCCGATCGAAGTCCTCGAGGACCGAAAAATCTCCCTGGAGAGGGTCCGGGAGAGACAACTTGTCTACCGGGAGCAGCAGGAGCTGGCAAGCTGGCAGTCGCTGCCGCTGATCGACAACCTCAGGATACTGATCAAGAGCAGCCGCAACCTCTATGGGGAGATGCTCCTCCGCCGCCTGGGAGCGGAAGTCTCGGGTGTCGGCTCCCTCGAGACAGGCCTGCAGGCCCTGGAAGCCTTTCTGGAAAAAGCGGGCATTGCCGACGAACCGCTCGACTTCAGCGACGGCTCCGGTCTGTCCCGAACCAACCTGCTGACTCCCGCGTCGGTGGTTCGTCTGCTGCAGTTCATGGAGCGACACCCGCAGGCCGCGGGGTTCCGGGACTGCCTGCCGGTCGCCGGACGGGACGGAACCTTGAAGAACCGCATGAAGGGCACGGCCGCCGAAGCCCGGGTGCTGGCCAAGACCGGCACCCTGAAATTCGTGTCCTCTCTCGCCGGCTACGTCACCAACCTGGACGGAACGCGGATGGCGTTTTCCATCATGGCCAACAACACCCGGAGTTCGCCGCGGGAGGCGCGCCGCGCCATCGACGCCATCTGTGCGCTCATGGCCGGGTCTCGCCTGCAACCGCCGACGGCTGCCGGGCGGCCTGAGGAGCGTCCCTGACCTGCGCTTCTCAAAAGGGACCCACCCAAAGATCGAAAGAGTGATCCACCTAGGGCCACCAAGAAAGACTCTTCATGGCTAATAACGACCATCGCGAGGCGAATTCTCCGACCGAGGCCCGGCTGCTGTTCGCCGCCAGCGAGCGGAACGCCGACCTGCTCTATGCCACCCGATTCTTCGCCCCCGATCGCTTCGCCTTTTTCCTACACGGCGGGCGCTCCCACGTGGTGATGAACGACCTGGAAATCGATCGAGCCCGCCGCCAGGCCCGGGTGGACGAAGTGATTTCGCTGTCCGCGCTGCAAGCGGAACTCCGCGGTGAAGGGCGGCGCGCCATCACGACAGCGACGGTGCTGCACCGGTTGCTGTCCGGCAGGGGAGTGCGTACCCTGCTGGTCCCCTTCGACTTCCCCACCGGACTGGCCTTTCAGTTGCGCCGGCGCGGATTGCGCGTCCGGGTCAAGGAGGGGCCCTTCTTCGACCAGCGCCAGATCAAGCAAGCCCGTGAGGTCCGGCAGATCACCCGGGCTCAGCGGGCCGCCGAAGCCGGCCTCCAGGCCGGCATCGATCTCATCCGCCAGGCCCGCATCACTCCCCGGGGAAAGCTGGAGCAGGACGGCGCCGCCCTTACCGCCGAAGGGGTCAAGGAGGCCATCAACACCGTGCTGCTGAAACTGGGCTTCGTCGCCACCCACACCATCGTGGCCGGCGGCACCCAGGGCTGCGACCCCCACAACGAGGGCCACGGCCCGCTGCCGGCCCACCAGCCAATCATCCTGGATGTCTTCCCTCGCTCGCAGAAGGACGGTTACTGGGGAGACATCACCAGAACCGTGGTCCGGGGCCGAGCCGGCGAAAGGGTCCGGGCGCTCTACCATTGCGTGGCCGAGGGCCAGGCCCTGGCGCTCGAGCAGGCCGGACCGGGAGCCAGCGGGCAGCAGATTCACCAGTCCGTTCGGGACTTCTTCGATTCGAAGGGCTTTCCTACGGGCCTGAAGCGGGGACGCATGCAAGGCTTCTTCCACGGTACCGGCCACGGGGTCGGGTTGGAGATCCACGAGGCGCCCCATATCGGTTCCAGGAAGGAATCGATCCTGCAGGCCGGCCAGGTGGTCACCGTCGAGCCCGGCCTCTACTATCCCGGGGTCGGCGGCGTACGCATCGAGGATCTGATCCTGATCACGCCCCGGGGCTATCGCAACCTGACACGGTTTCCCAAGGTGTTGGAGATATAGGGTGAGGTTGCTGTCCGGGCCAGTTCTTGAAGTGTTGTTGGGGAAGGGCTGAGCGTCTCGGAAAGACGCTTCTAATGCGCCGCATTCGCGGCTAGGGCAGCGCGGGCTCATACGACCCCGGGCTGCCGCCTCCGCCGGAAAGGATGCGACGGATTCGCTGCTGAATGCGACCTTTCCCGAGCTTCTCCTGGCTTACCCTGCAGGCGACACGAGGGCGCAGCTACGCTTCTCTATGCGGCGTTTCTTTGGAGAAGTAATGCGTTCCTGAACGGGTGCTTCCTATTCGCCGCATTCGCGGCTGGGTTGGTGCGGAATCCATACGACCCCGGGTTTCCACCCGGGGCTACACGCGGCCGCAGCTTCGCAGCTCTATAAGGATGGCTCGTAGTAAGCGTATCCTTGCCTACCAACTCCAACCGCAGCTTCGCAGCTCTCACCGAATACACGACTCTGCAGGGGGACAGGTAATTATATTGACAGTGTTCCCATGCTCCAGCTCCGCGATTTCAATAGGCTACGAATGCGACGCCGAGTATTGTCGGTGCCGCAATAACGCTGAGCAGGTACAAACGAAGCAAATTCAGGATTTCCGAATTTGGCTGCAGGCGCCTACGACCAGCGGGGTGCAAAGGGTAGCCTCCCGTCTCAGCAGGGCTTGGTGCAACTCCTCTTCAAGCGTCTCGATTCCTACCTCCTCCGCCGAGGCAACCCCGAGCCGTTCCATCTCGGGAACAAGGCTCCGCACCAACTCCGAGACCCACCGGACCCCGTCCCTGCAAGGCGCCGGATGCAACTTCTGGCGCACCACCAGGCGGGGTTCTTCCAGTCCGGCGTCCCGGAAGAGACGCCACAACCGCGGACCCAGGTCCAGGGTGATCCCGGCCTGCCGGAAGGTTTCCCGGATCCACTCCAGCGCGGTCTCGACCCTGGGTACGGCCGGGATGGAACGGGCGACTGACAAGTCGGTTTCGACGAAGGCCACCACTCCTTCGGGTTCTAACCGATCAATCATCTTGGCTAGCGTATTGGTCGGGTCGGCCAGGAACATCAGGATGAAGCGGCCGATGAGGGCGTCGAAAGTGAGGGGGAGGTCGATCGACTCCAGATCGGCCGCCTGAAAGCGCAGGTGGTTTACCTTCAGCGCAGCCGCGCGCCGGTCGGCCCGTTGCACTGCCTGGGGTGAACGGTCAATGCCCAGGACCGACCCGGAGGGGCCCACCAGCTCGGCGGCCTGCAGGCTGAAATCACCGCCCCCGCAGCCCAGGTCCAGTACGCGCATGCCGGTTCCGATACCGGCCTGCCTTAACACTTCCAGGCTGATCCCTCCCCAGTACCGTCCCTGAAACCGAAGCCGCCGCAACTCCTCTTCGGTGTACTCCATGGGGTAGGAGCAGTCCTTGGCTTCGTCCATGCATTCTCTCCGACCCCGGGGTTAGCTTGCGCCGCTCAGCGGCTTACTGGGCCCCCGCTCTGGTGCCCGGGAGAACATTCATTGGAATTTCCTGTCCCCCTGCAGTGTCGCGTATTCGGCGAGAGCTGCGAAGCTGCGGTTGAAGTTGGTAGGCAAGGAAACGTTTACTACGGGCTATCCTTATAGAGCTGCGAAGCTGCGGCCTCGTGTAGCCCCGGGTGGCAACCCGGGGTCGTATGGATTCCGCACCAACCCAGCCGCGAATGCGGCGAATAGGAAGCACCCGTTCGGGAACGCATTGCTTCTCCAAAGAAACACCGCATAGAGCAGCTTAGCTGCGTTCGCGTGTCGCCTGCCGGGTAAGCCCGGGCGGCAGCCCGGGGTCGTATGGATTCCGCACCAACCTAGCCGCGAATGCGGCGAATAGGAAGCACCCTTCCAAAACGCAACACCCATTCAAAACTGCCGATCCCGCGCCCTGCCGCGCTTCCCGGTCCCGAAACCCTCGCCTGACCGCACCCCACCCTTCACCCTTCCTACTTCCTACTTCCTACTTCACACTTCAAAACCCAAACGCCCGCTCCAGGAACCAGTAGAGGCCGATGGCGCCGATGAGGATCGAACCCGGCATGACCACGCCCTTGCGGTACCAGGGTTCCTTCCGGAACCATCCCACCGCGGCAAAGGCCAACAGCAGGACGGCGACCTGCCCCAGCTCCACCCCGACGTTGAAGGCCACCAGGGCGGTCATGAAGTGCTGTTCCGGCAGACCCAGATCTCGCAGAACGTCGGCGAATCCCAACCCGTGCAACAGGCCGAATGCGAATACCACCGCCGGGCGCCAGGGCTTCAGCTCGGAGGTGGCCAGGTTCTCGGCGGCCACGTAGGCGATGGAGAGTGCAATCAGCGCCTCTACCGGCCGTGAAGGCAGCGACACCAGGTCATAACTCGAAAGGACCAGGGTCACCGAGTGGGCCAGAGTAAACGCGGTCACCTGCCACAGAAGCGGTCGAAACCGCCGCCCCAGGAGAAACAGGCCCAGCACGAACAGTATGTGG
>JAPVWS010000132.1 GCA_027493295.1 Candidatus Versatilivorator vitaminiformans
GCCGGAGCATGGGAGACCACGAACTCGTTCAGTTCGGTGGCCTTTCGGGCCGCGTCCCGGCGGGTCACCAGCCAACCCAGGCGCCAACCGGTCATGCAGTAGGTCTTGGAGAAAGATTGCACCACCACGACGGCGTCGTCCCGGTCACACAGGCGCAAAATGGACGGGGCTACGTTGCCGCGGTAGTAGAGGCGTTCGTAGACTTCGTCGGCCAGGAGCCACAGGCGGTGACGGCGGCAGAACTCCAGCAGGGCCTCCTGGTCCCGACGGGAGGCCACCCACCCCAGCGGGTTGGAAGGCGAGGTATAGAGGAGCAGCCGGGTACGTGGATTCAGGCAGGACCGCAGTCGATCGAAGTCGATCTCGTAACGGGAGTCCTTCAAAACCATCGGCACTTGCCTGGGTATGGCGTTGAACATCTGCACGATGGCCGAACCGTTGGGCCAGGCCGGAGTCAGCAGCAGGGCTTCGTCCCCCGGGTCCAGGGCACAGCGAATGCCGACATTGAGCGCCTGCACTCCCGAGCTGGTAATGACAATCTCCGAGCCCGGGTCCAGGTCCACCTGGTGCAGTTCCCGGTACTTTTCCGCCAGTGCCTTTCGCAGGCTGGGCAGTCCGGCATTTTCGGTGTAGAAGGTGTATCCCTCCGCCAGCGCTCGGGTTGCGGCCTCCTTGATGTAGTCGGGAGTGGGTTGGTCCGACTCACCGAAATAGAGCTTCAGTACTCCCTCCATTGAAAAAGCAATGTCGGCGATCTCGCGAATGCGTGAAGCCGGCACAGCCGTGACCGAAGTGGCCAGGGCAGCTCTATCCATGATGGCTTCAGCCTGTCCGGCGGAGGAAGGACCGGCTTTTCCGATTTGGGTCGCCACTAATTCGTCCCGCGGCTGTCTCCCCGATCGGGGGAGGACAGGCTGAATTCATTGAATTGGCGTGGAGGCTGTGGTAAAAGAAACCTCAGCGTGGCGCTATGGTGTAATTGGTTAACACGCTGCCCTCTCAAGGCACTGGAAGTCACCCCCAAGGGCGTACAGGTCCGAATCGTTGCCATCCCGGCGATCGGTCTCCTGATTGAGCTTTGCGGTTGCGTTTTGGCGGGGGCATTTCAATATTGGAGCCACGAACCCCACCGGCTATAGGGGACCATGGTCGAGGTCCGGAAGCAGGGCCGCCTTCCCGCCGTGCGCTGGAGCTCCGAAGTCCCAGATCCCAAGAAACAGGGGCGGAATGGTTCGAGAATCCGCCGCCGCAGGCCCCGGAACACGCTGTACCCAATCGGTCCAGGCTCGATCAGGAGTCCTCATGACCAGTCCTTTGCTTGGCCCATTCTCGAGTTCGTTTCTTGCCCTGTGCCTGTTTTTCGTCCCGTTGTCGGCGCAAACCGTCGGCTCCCCGCCAGAAAGCCTCCGCCGCCCGGCGGACAACTCGATCGCCGGACAAGCGCAGGAACAGGGAGCGACGATTCTGTACTTTCCGGACTTCGTGGATGGAGGCGGATGGTCGGTGCAGTTGGTCCTCGGAAACGTCGACCCGGGCGCCGCCGCCGAAGTTCGGGTGACCGTCTACGATACGAACGCACAGCCGGTCCTGGATCTGTTCGATTCCGATATCGATATATCGTTGGAGATTCCGTCGCTGGGCAGGCGAGTCTTGAAAAGCGCCGGCTCAGGACCTGCTCGGCAAGGCTGGATCCAGGTCGAGACCGAGTCGGCCACAGTCAGTGGGCTGTTGACCTATCGGCACGCCCAATCGGGAATCGAAGTCGGCGTCGAGCCCGTTCACCTGGGGACGGAATTCGCTCTGTTGGTGGAGGAATCGACGAGCGTGGGCGCTGGATTCGCAGTGCTCAAGCCGGACGCCGCGTCCCGCCTCGAGCTTCGCCTACGCGACGAGGAGGGGAGCGACCCCTTGAACGGTGGGTTCCTCCTCTGGGGGGATTTCCACCAGGCGGCGCGCACGCTCCCGGAATGGTTCGCCGTGGAAGGAGTCGATACGGGGTTCCCGGAGAATTTTCGCGGTCTCCTGTTCCTGCGAAGCGAAGACGATTCTCCCTTCGCTCCGCTCGGGCTGCAATTCGGGAAGCGGATCCCTTCACTCTCGGTGCTGCCGACGATTCGGTTGCCGGGCGCAGGTGCCGCCGACGGTGGTCATCCCTTCCCGCCGGCGGTGGCGTGGTCGTCCCCCAGTGCGGTGACCTGCCCCATCACGGTGACAGGAGCGGACCGACAGCCCACCCTGACGGGATGTGATCCGGCCAGCGTCCCGGTCGATCCGGTATTCGGAGAGTCGGCGGCCACGATCCGCATTGTAGCCGGCGGGGGGCAACGCGCGTTCACCGAGCGCACCCTCGATTTGCCCCTCGTCGTTCGCGTTCTCGACGCCTCAGGTCAGTCTGTTTCCGGAGTGACCGTGAACTTCCTGCCAGCGCCGGGAAGCGGCCGGGTAGATTCCTCGACCGCAGACACGGACCGGAACGGCGAGGTCGCGGTGGAGTGGACCATGGGCTCCGAGGGCGGCATCCAGACGCTCGTGATCGCCGCAGACCTGGCTGTCACGGCTGTCCACGTCGACGCGATCGACCTCGAGGCCGAACTCGACAACATTTTTGCCGAGCCGACCGCTGCGGAGATCGAGGCCGTTCGCGCAGACTGGGCCCTGCGCGACATCTCTCCGGTTGGCGTGTCGGTCGAATTCACGCAGCCGTATCCCTTGGACGACACCCCGGCGACCCTGCGCGTGGTGTCGCATCAGGTCGGGGAGGCGCGCCACTACGGAGCGATCCTGGCTCCCGACTCCGCCGCACCCGGCACCCTGCCCGTCCTGATGTACCTGCACGGCGGCGACAGCGGTGTCGACGTGGGTGATGTCGATGTCATCGGGCACTTCCTGGGCGAGATGCGTGACCGCTTCGTCTACGTAATTCCCTCTTTTCGCAGCGAACGGCTCGAGTTGGACGACAGTGTCTGGACCTCGACCGGCCCCGCCAGTCACTGGGACTACGATGTGGACGACGCCCTGTCGCTCCTGAACGTGGCTCTGGAGCTGACGCCGCAGGCGAAGTCCGAAGGTGTGAGCATCATCGGCGCAAGTCGTGGAGCGGGCGTCGCCATGCTGGCCGGCATCCGCGACGAGCGCATCGAGAACATCGTCGCCTTCTTCGGTCCCACCGACTTCTTCGACGACTGGGTGCGGCAAATCGTGCGCGAGGCGGCCCTGGGACGCCCGCGCAAGCTCACGGGCGTGGCCTACATGGACTCCACTTTCGTTCAGCCCTACGTGAGAGGCGAGATCGCAATGGCTGAATTGCGCCTGGAGTTGGTGCGCCGCTCCTCCGTCCTGTTCGCCGAAGACCTGCCGGCCGTCCAGCTACACCATGGCGATTCCGACGAGACCGTCGCCGTCACCCAGGCGTACTCGATCATGCGTGCCATGGAGGCCTTGGGACGCGAGCCGCCCGAGTTCGAGGCCTTCATCTACGACGGTGGAGGACACGTGCTGTTCAGTCTGACGGGCGCCATTCCGCGGGCGGTGAGATTCCTGGGACGTGCCCTGCGAAGGGATGGAGCCAACATGTCCGACTTCACGTCAGTACACGGTTCCGGCAGGACGCTCGGCCCACCGGCCCACATGCCGGCGGCGTCTTTCCGGCTTTCCCCTTTCGACTGATGCAAAAATTGTTGACATTTCTCCAAGGCCTCCCTATTCTCCTAATATATTGATAATGATTATCAATATCCTATCTATTCAACAGAATGATATCGGGGTTGACGATACCGGGAGGGGCCATGGAGAAGCCGAAAGTGTTTCTGGCCAGGAGAGAAAAGTTCGGGACGATTTACCAGTGCGAATGTGGTTGCTACCACTTGCAGGTGGGCCCTTTCAACATGGCTCTTGCTGAACATTCATACTTGGAACTGGTGAGCCTGGTAAACGAGAGCGCGGCCAATTTCGAACTCCATAGGGGCCACAGCGTCATTGATGAGGACGCTCGCTGAAGAGTTACATGGGCAAAAACACACCTACGTTTCCTTTGGCAATCCTATTAACTTTGGAACCGCTCACGCCGGTCGACAGCCTGCTCGCCAGCCGGGATTCAGGATTGAGCGCCGTCCAGCCCACCTTCTTGCGGGCCAACCCCGGGCGCCTCATGCTGGTGGGCATACGCTGGAAATTCGGGGTAGAGTAAGAGGAGGAGTGCTTCAATGCGAGCAGGCGGTCGATATGAAATGCTTGGCCGGCGAGCCTTTCTGGGTGTGCTGTGCGCTCCCGCGGGCTTGGCTCTGGCCGACTGGAAGGAGTTTCGCGGGAACGGCTCCAGCCTGCTTTCCAGCCGGGAGCACCTGCCGAGGGAATGGTCGGATCAGAATAATCTCGCCTGGAACATCCTAACGCCCGGGTATGGGCAGTCCAGCCCCGTCGTTTTCGACCAACACGTTTTTGTGACCAGTGTTGAAGGGCTTCGCAAGGAAACCCTGATCCTCTCGGCCTTCGACCTCTCCAACGGAAGAGCACTTTGGAACCATCGGGCGGCGCCGGCACAGTCCATCCAGGACTCGGACATGATCAGCAAGGCCGCCCCGACTCCCATTGCCGATGCTACCGGTGTCTACGCCTTCTTCGAAACCGGAAACCTGGTGGCTCTCGATCACCGGGGACAACTTCGGTGGGAACGCCGGCTGACGGAGGAATTCGGACAATTCGGGGGAAGGCACGGCATCGGAAGCTCGCTTCGACTCTGCCAGTCGGGTGTGATGGCTCTGGTGGCTCACGACGGACCCTCCTATTTGATCTGTGTCGACCCAAGGACAGGCAAGACCGTTTGGAAGACCGATCGGCGCAACAAGGTCTCCTGGACCACTCCGGCAATTGCCACCCACGACGGACGAGAGCTGGCGCTGGTCAGCAGCGGAGACCAGGTAGAAGGCTACGACACTCGCGACGGGGCGTGGCTCTGGAGCATCAGTGGATTCGAACGCGCCTTTGTCCCGTCCCCCACCCCCATTCCCGGTGGAGCCATTATCGGGTCCAGCCAAAAAGGATGGACCGGCGCCATCCGGTTCGGTTCCAATGCCCGTTCCACTCCCGAGATCGTTTGGCGGGCCGCCGAGGCCTCTGCCAATTTCAACTCGCCCCTGGTGCACCGATCCCGCGTCTATATGGTCAACAGGGTCGGGGTGGCTTTCTGCCTGGACCTCAAGTCGGGCCAGGAAGTGTGGCATCAACGGTTGAAAGGCCCCTGCTGGGCCTCCTCCATCGGCTCCGGAGACTTCGTCTACTTTTTCGAAGTCGATGGGACAGTAGAGATCTTTCGCACCGGAGATACAGCGGAAAAGATCGCGGAAAACCGCTTGTCGGCCCAGTCGCGGCTCTACGGAGTCGCCGTGCGGAACGGCAGGCTGCTGCTTCGTTTCGGTCGTCGGCTGGCTTGCATCCAGCAAGCCTGACCAGAAGTTGTGCCCTCCGGAAGTTCCCTGCTGCCGTACCTTTTCCTGGACGGCCACCGCAAAAAATACATTGCAATTGAAATTCATTTTCATAATAATCGGCGGAGTGATCGATCCCCGCGGGGCGTATTCCCGGCAGCAGGTTCCTTAATCGCCACCCGAAGGAAACTCTTCTCATGCCGAAACCAATGACTCCTCTGCTTTGGGCATTGGTCTGCACGCTCACCATCCTGCTGGCCTCTACCGTAACCGTTCAGGCGGAACCCTATCGGATCCACGGCCAGGTGCTTGATCCCTCGGGGGCTCCTGTATCCGGGGCTACGGTGACACTGACACCGGAAGATCAGCGTTATGAAAAAAGTTCCCAGACAGGAGAGGAAGGTCGTTTTCGGTTCGGCGAGCTAAGCCACGGGAACTTTCGAATCACTGCTTCCGGCCGTGGGTATCGTGCAGCCGACTACAGTCTGAGTCTGCCGGAAGATGCGAACAGTGAGGTCCAATTGACGTTGCAAGTGGATCCGAGCTTGACCATCTACGAGCGCATCATGGTGGTGGGCGATCCCGAGCGTGTGGATGAAATCCCCGGTTCAGCCCATATCATCGGCCCGATGGAGTTGAAGAGGCAGAAGCAGGGGTTGGACGATATTCATCGCATGCTGAGGCAGATCCCCGGTGTCAATATTCAGGAAGAGGAGGGCTACGGGCTGCGGCCCAACATCGGGATGCGAGGGACCGGTGTGGATCGCAGTTCCAAGATTACGCTGATGGAAGACGGAGTTCTGATCGCTCCGGCTCCTTACGCGGCTCCCTCGGCCTACTATTTCCCCACCTCGGGACGCATGCGATCACTGGAAGTTCGCAAGGGCTCCAGCCAGATCAAGTACGGCCCAAGAACCAATGGCGGGGTCCTGAACCTCGTGTCCAGCGAAATCCCTCAAGCATTAAGCCTGGACGGCAAGCTCGGTTTCGGATCCGACTCGGCGGGTCAGGGTCATCTCAACCTGGGAGGCACGCACGGAAACTTCGGGTGGATGGTGGAAAGCTACCAGGTGAAAACCGACGGCTTCAAGGAACTGGACGGCGGAGGGAACACGGGATTCTATATCGGGGACTACCTGGCCAAGCTTCGCTTTCAAACGCCTCTGGATGCCAGGATCTTTCAGCAAGTCGAAGTAAAGTTGGGCTCCACCGAACAGGACTCGGAAGAAACCTATCTGGGCCTGACCGACGAAGACTTTGCCATCAATCCCAATCGTCGCTACGCAGCCTCCCAGATCGACCGGTTCGACTCCAATCACCGTCAGTACCAGGCCCGGCATTTCGTTGCCGTTCCCGGTGGCCTGGACGTGACCACCGTTGTCTATCGCAACAACTTTGCCCGCAACTGGTTCAAGCTCCAGAGCATTGGCGGCAACAGCATCTCCAGAGTTTTCGGGGATCCCGAAGCCTATGCCGGCGAGTTGGCGATCGCCCGGGGGGCAGACAGCGATCCTGACATGCTGAAGGTCAGAGCCAACAACCGCCAGTATTACTCCCAGGGCATACAGTCCGTGTTGGGCCTGCACCGCCACCTGGGGGCCACTCAACATCGATTTGAATTCGGCTTTCGCTACCATGAGGATCAGGAGGCCCGGCTCCAGCATGAGGATGGTTTCCAGATGAGTGGCGGCCGCATGAACCGAACCAGTTTTGGTCCTCCCGGTAGCCAGTCCAATCGACTTAGCAATGCTGAAGCGCGATCCTTCTTTTTCCAGGATGAGATCCAGTGGGACCGCTGGACGGTCATACCCGGCATCCGCTACGAGAATATCGACCTGACCCGGACGGACTTCTCCAAGACCGATCCCAGCAGAACCGACCCAACCCGGGTCAGGACCAATGCCGTGGAGGTGGTGATCCCTGGTGTGGGGGTCAATTTCGATGCCAGTCAAAAGGTGCGGTTCTTTGGCGGCGTGCACAAGGGCTTCTCGCCGCCGGGCCCTGGATCGAACGAATTTACCGAGGCCGAGGACAGCGTCAATTACGAGTTCGGGTTCGGTCTGGGTCAGCCGGGCTTCAACACCCAGCTTGTAGCCTTTTACAGCTACTACGGCAATCTCCTGGGGGCAGATACACTGGCAGCCGGAGGACAGGGAACGGGAGACCTCTATAACGGCGGAGAAGCCCGTGTTGTGGGTTTGGAGGTCTCGGTATCGTTCGACCCGGCTGCAAGCTCGCAGTCCGGAATCTCTTTACCCGTGCAGATCGCCTATACCGTCACCGACGGCGAGTTTCGAAACGCTTTCGACAGCGCATTCGGTCCCTGGGGGGACGTGATCGTGGGAGACCAGCTTCCCTATCTGCCTCGTCACCAGTTTTATGCAAGCTTTGGCGTCAGGACCGACAAGTGGGATGCAGGCTTGGATACCCACTGGGGGAGCAGCATGAGAACCGTGGCCGGCCAGGGAGCGGCCCCTCTGCTGGAGCGCACCGACGCCTACGCCGTGCTCAACCTGTCGGCGGAATATGAGCTCTCACAACGGGCCAGTCTATTTGCCAACCTGCAGAACGTGACCAACAATCGTTACATCGTGGCCCGCCGTCCCGCCGGCGTTCGACCGGCACTTCCCCGTCTCTTCATGGCCGGGATTCACTTCAGGCTGGGGAGAGAACGCTAGCCCGCATTTCTCACCAGGCGGCGTGATCCTGGCGCAGGAATTTTCCCCTCAGCGCGTGCTCACGAGCGAAGAGCGTAGCGGTCACTACGGTCGAGCGAGCATGGATGCGCTAAGGGGAAAAGCACCAGCCAAGGCGCGCCCAGCGCCGTGTGTCACCGCAAGGCGTCCCCATCGGGCCACCAAGTTGCTGAAAA
Source organism: Candidatus Versatilivorator vitaminiformans (assembly GCA_027493295.1). Lineage (GTDB taxonomy): Bacteria > Acidobacteriota > Terriglobia > Versatilivoradales > Versatilivoraceae > Versatilivorator > Versatilivorator vitaminiformans. The sequence goes on from JAPVWS010000132.1 coordinate 8,296, forward strand.
TAAATGGCCTTTCATCATGAATCCAGCGGCCTGCTGAGAAGTGCGGGCCAGGATTTGAGGACTGCTTCAGGAACAACCCATGACCGCCCGGCGGCAGATCGCACCGTCCTTTCAGAGCCGATCCCAGGCTCTTCAGGCTGGGGAGGAAGGATTGGACGGACCCAACAGGCGATCGCACTCCTGCTGAATCAGATCGCAGTGCTCCAACTCTTCCTCGGCAAACTTCTGAAAGATGGACTTGCCGCGGGTGTCGTTGAATCTTTCGGCGTAGCGTTTGAAAAAACTGTGGGCTCCCTGCTCCATGGAGAGTGCCAGGTGTAGAGCCTCTTCCAGGCTCAACCGTTCCACACCTCGCTTCTGGAGCTCTTCGGGACTGGGGAAAAGTCGATTGAGCTCGTTGTAGTCGAAGTGCAGGAACTCGGGAGCCTTCAGTATCCGCTTGTTCCGTTTTATCAGGGCATCCCACTCTCCCTCAAGCTCCCGCAGATGCTTTCCCTCTTCTGCCGCCATATCGAGAAAAGCTTTTTTTCCCCGCGGGTCCTTGGCCGCCGTGGCCAAGGCCTGGTAAAAATTCACGCCGTTTCTCTCGGTCTGCAAGGCGATGCGGAGGGCATCGCGGGCGAACACCAGGTCGGAGTCGAAATCCTCGAGCCGGACCGGGCGATGCTCCTGGCAATCCTCGCAAACGCCAAACACCTGGAAGTGGTGTCGTAGCGGCCGGAAGCGGTAGCGTGAGACGACCTGTTCCTGAAGCTGCTCCAGCTCGGGGCTGAGGAACTCGATCGCCTTCTGACATTCCACGCAAATGATGTGGTGGTGGTGAGGGCGCTTGTAGAGCGGCTCGAATCGGCTGCGGCTGTCGCCCAGATCGATTTCCCTGGCAAGACCCGCGTCGGTCAGGGCCTTCATGGTTCGCGAGACGGTGGCATACCCGATGGTCCTGTCCTTTTGCCGGACCTGGTTGTAAAGCTCCTCCGTGCTCAGGTGGCCTTCGGTTTTGAGAAAGTTGTCGAGGATGACCTGTCGCTGCCGGGTGATCTTGAGTTTTTTCTTCTTCAGATAGGCGGCAAAAATCTCTTTCTGCTCGGCCAGTTCTCGATTAACAGCCATTTTGCTGCCTATGAAGAGGGAGCCCTGAATGATGATTGGTTTGGGCAGGATCGCAACCCAGCGAAGTATAACATCTCCTCGGAACGGGCTACAACCGGCCCGAGCGGCTGCCAGGAGCCAGGGTATCTCCCGGACATCGGAAACAGTCTCCCAAAAATTTGAGTTATGATGCTGGTGGTGGCCCGTACTCCAGGGTCCGACAGGGAGCAATCCATGGCCAAACAGGTGCAGGTCCGTATTGACCAGACAGGAGCGGCGACCTCCACGGCCCGGGTACGAGGCCATCGAATTTCAGTGGATCGTCCCCTGGAAAGAGGGGGAGACAACCAGGGCCCCATGGGAGGCGAACTGATCCTGGTCGGCCTTGGGGGGTGTTTCACCAGCAACCTTCTGGCAGCCATCCGGGCTCGCCAGGCGGCTGTTTCAGGGGTGTCCACCGCCGTCACCGCCACACTGGCCGAGAACCCCTCCCGGTTTGCCGCCATTGACCTAGCCGTATCCGCCGAGTGCAGCGATGCTGCCCTTTTGCACAAGCTGGTCGCGATTGCCGAACGGGGCTGTATCGCGGCCAATACTTTACGCGACGGCGTGAAATTGACGGTTCGTGTCGCTCAAGCGAAGCCGGCCATTGCCTCGCCAAGCCCTGGCGACGTTTGATCCAAACCCAACTGTAGGGCCCGTCTCAGCCGGCAGTTTTGCCTTGCGGCCAATCCCTAAATCCAATAAAATCCGAAGTTTCTGGGCAATGACCGCTCCGTTAGCGCCCGGGAGACCGTATTCCGGCGCTGCGGGAAAGGGGCCTCATCGACCGATGGCCGTCTATCTGGATTGCGCCGCCACTGCCCCGCTGGATCCCCGGGTGCAGCGGGAGGTCATGACCTATCTGGAGGTTGAATTCGGCAATGCCGGCAGCCGGCATCACGGGTTCGGTACCCGAGCCCGCAGCGCCGTGGAGAAGGCGCGTGTCCAGGTAGCCGCGGTGGTGGGCGCCACCCGGGGCGAGATCGTCTTTACCAGCGGCGCTACCGAAAGCAACAACCTGGCCCTGCTGGGGTTGGCCGAGCATGGGGCCAAGACCGGCAGGACCCATCTGGTCAGCACCCGGATTGAGCACAAGTCCGTATTGGAGCCCCTGCAGGCACTCGCCGGCCGGGGATTCGAAATTACCCTGGTGGCACCGGAGCCCGGCGGCTGGGTGCATCCCCAGTCCGTCCTGGAAGCGGTTCGCGACGATACTCTCCTGGTCTCGGTGATGCAGGTCAACAACGAGACCGGCGTCATTCAGCCTATCCACGAAATCGCCGGGTTGCTCCAGAATCATCCGGCCTACCTGCACGTGGATGCCGCCCAGGGTTTCGGGAAGGAAATCGCACCGCTACGGGACCGTCGCATCGACCTGATCAGCATCAGCGGTCACAAGATCTATGCCCCCAAGGGCATCGGGGCCCTGGTCACCCGCCGGCGCGACGGAAGGCGCCCTCCTCTCACCCCACTCATGCATGGGGGAGGTCAGGAACTGGGGTTGCGACCGGGGACGTTGCCTGTTCCGCTCATAGCCGGTCTGGGCAAGGCCTCGGAACTGGCTTTGGCGGAATATCAGGAACGCAACGCGGCCTGTCGAAGATTCAAGGAAATTCTCCTGACGAAATTGCAGCCGCTGAAGCCCGTTTTCAACGGAGACCTCGACCGGACGGTTTCCCATATCGTCAATTTGACCGTGCCGGGAATCGGCTCGGAGGAAGCCATCGAGGCGGTGAGCCAGGTGGCTGCCATCTCCAACGGATCCGCCTGCACCTCGACCTCCGAGAGTTGCAGCCACGTGTTGAGCGCTCAAAGGCTGGACGAGGCTCGCATGGAAGGGGCCCTTCGCCTCTCCTGGTGCCACCTCAGCCGTCAGCCCGACTGGAACGGCTTCATCCGCGCAATCGAAGCGATTCCGGTCGCGGAGCACCCGGACAGGTCAACCGCGGTAGGGATCGGTAAGGCCGGCGCCGTCTGAGAGCGTGCGGAACCATCCGAATGGGACAAGACCGGCAGCAGCAAATCCGTTACAAGCGATCCCGGTTTTCAACGCGGCTGCCGGTGGATCGACGTTATACCGCCTCTCACTTCTGGACTGTCGAGCAGCAATCCGGCCTGTGGCGGGTGGGAATGGGCTGGCTCTACAGTGTCAGCGGCACCCCGGAATCCAACAGCGTGGACGTGCAGGGATACGTGGAGATCCTGGATCTCACCATCGACAAGATGAGAGAGCAGTCGGGATACAAGGACGGCAATGAATAAGGCCCGCTACATCATGATCGGTGGTTTTCTCGGGGCCGGCAAGACCACGGCCGTGCTGCGCCTGGCCGAGCTCCTGCAACGCCGCGGGTCTCGGGTGGGATTGATCACCAACGACCAGAGCCACGGACTGGTCGATACCGCCTTGCTCGGCTCCAGCGGCTTTCCCGTGGAGGAGATCACGGGCGGTTGCTTTTGCTGCAAGTTCGATTCCCTGGTAGGCGCCTCCGAACGCCTGTCGAGGGAGCAACGCCCCGATGTCTTTCTGGCCGAGCCGGTGGGAAGCTGCACCGATTTGAAAGCCACGGTGGACTACCCCCTGCGGCGCATGTACGGCGGCAACTACTGGATTGCTCCCCTCAGCGTAATGGTGGACCCGGTGCGGGCCCTGCGCATTCTGGAGCTTGAGCCCGGCAAGTCTTTCTCCTCCAAGGTGGTTTACGTCTACCGCAAGCAGTTGGAGGAAGCCGACATCATCGTCATCAACAAGATCGACCTCCTCAGCCCCCAACGCCTGGAACGGCTTCGCCAAGCCCTGCAGGAGTCCTTCTCCCCCGACCGGGTGCTGGCTGTTTCCGCCCGCCGGGGCACAGGGGTGGAGGAATGGTTCGAACGGATTTCCCAACCCCTGGAGTCCATGCAGGGAGACCTTGAAGTGGATTACGATACCTACGCCGAGGGAGAAGCGCTACTCGGTTGGCTCAACTGCAGCTTGCGGGTGGAGGCTAACGCCGGTTTCGACGGCAATGCCCTTCTGCGCAAGGTGATGACGACCATCCAGCGACGCCTCGGATCCCGGGAAATCGCCCACTTGAAGATGACCTTGACCCCTGACGAGCAGGGACACGACATCGGGGTCGCCAACCTGACCGGGACCGATGGCGTTCCGGAGCAGTCCCATGCGTTGCAAGCCCCCTTGATGGCCGGGGAACTCATTGTCAATCTGCGGGCAGAGGCCGATCCGGAAGCCCTGCGGGCGCTGGT